>JAZGAY010000038.1:0-8737 GCA_036475985.1 Candidatus Brocadiales bacterium | reverse complement strand
AGTGTTATGATAAGGCGATGGAGTACGACCCCGGCAACGCTACTATATGGTACGACCAGGGGAACGTGTATATGCAGTTGAAAGAGTATGGAAGCGCTCTGATATGCTACGAGAGGGCATTGGAGATAAATCCGAGGTTTACCGCCGTATGGAACAACAAGGGGGCCGCCCTTACGGGACTGGGCAGATACGAAGAGGCGTTAGAGTGTTACGATGAGGTGCTTAAGGCAAATCCCGGTGATAAGAACGCCTGGCAGAATAAGGGGGTGGTGCTGGAGAAACTGGGCCGTCACGAAGAGGCGGAGGATTGTTTTATCAGGGCTGCCGGCCATTGAAGTATATTTAAAGTCTTCATGCGGGGAGGTTGCAACTAAGGGTAAGGGTCCCTGGCGCACCGGATGCCGACGGCCCTGTTGGACACGTTGGGTTGTTCTGACTTCCTGCTGGTGCTCCTCAGGATAAAACCCTGGCCAAAACGTGAGCCACCGCGAATAACCCTCCTCAGGTCCTTTTCCGGCCCCTTTGGGCTGGCTGATGGGCCTTGCGAGTAGTAAAAGGGGCTATACCAGTCTGCCACCCACTCGGCCACACTTCCGGCCATGTCATAGCATCCGTAGACGCTTTTACCGACCTCATAGCTCCCGACGGGTTTTTGTTCGGTTCCTATGTTGCCCTTGTTTGGGTCCCAGTAGTTTCCCCAGGGCCACCAGTTGCCGTTCGGTCCCCTTGCCGCCTTCTCCCACTCCGCCTCCGTAGGCAGCCGTTTGCCTGCCCACGCGGCGTAGGCGCAGGCATCAAACCAGTCTATCCGGGTCACGGGGAAATCGGGATTATCGTAATGAGCGTCTTGCCATTGCCTTGGGATGTGGTCCTTTCCAGAGGGCTCGTCTTTACGGCATTTACTGTGGTCGCCTGTCTTCTTTATATATTCAATGAATTCGTAGTACTGGGCGTTTGTTACCTCGTACTTGTCAATGTAAAAGGCGGGCAGGTACACCGTATGCGCTGGCCTGCAGTCGTCCCTCTGGTCCTCTATGCCCATAATAAAATCGCCGGCAGGAATAAGGACCATGTCCCATTTGTCCCTGTTCTCTGCCAGTGCCTTCTTCATCACCTCGTCGCGCTTTACCTCGGTCTCCTCGTATTTCTTCTTGCTGGCCATGGTCTTTTCTATTATGGTGATGTACGACATGACCTCGACAAAGTCTTCTCCCTCCGGGTGGAGCGTAATATATCTTCTCAGATGCCTTGCCGCCTTTTTTAGATTGCCCAGCTTGCTGTAGGTCCACCCCATATTGTGTTGCAGTTCAGGAAAATCGGGGTACAATTTTTCCGCCTTCAGGTATTCTTCAAGCGCCTTGTCATAGTCACGCTTGTCGCTCAGTTTGTTTCCCTCTCTGTAGTACTCCAGGGCTAATCCGGTTTCGTGCTGCCTTCGCTCACGTGCCTTCTTGCCTGCCGGTAGCAGTCTCATGCCGTCGAGCGGACAGAACATCTCGGCAGTCCTTCCCATCCTGCCGCACTTTGGACACTGAAGGATGACTACCCTTTCAACAAGAGCCGTACCGTCCGTGGCGCAGAAATTGGCCTCCAACGGGTATGTGGCGTTACATTCGGGGCATATCTTGCCCTCTTCACCTGCCGGGGAGATAGAGGCTGACAGTATGAATAAAATGACGAAAACTATGGGGAAAAAGAAGGTTGGCAATCTTTTCATTTCTCTAAATCTGTGAGTATCTGCCTGAGCTTGCTTATCTGTTCAGAGAGTTCAGTCTCCCGTGATCTTTCATTTTCTACAACGTCGGCACGTGCCTTCTCAACAAAATTCTTGTTCGACAATTTCTTTCTGACCTTTTCGAGGTACGAGTCCAACTCGGTGATACGTTTTTGCTGCCGCTGTTTTTCTACGTCAATGTCTATTACGCCGGAGAGAGGAACGAACACTTGTAGCGACCCTACTACGGCGCTGGCGGAGGAACGCGGCTTGGACAGGTCATGTCCTATGTCCAGGTCTTCTACGATGGCCATCTGTTTTAGAAATCCCGAGTGTTGTTCCAACAACTGTACGGCAGTTTTGGCATGTGCGGATATAATGGCCGAAAGGGGCTGCTTGTCGGGTATGTCCAGGTTTCGCCGTATGTTCCGTAGTGACCGGACTATTTCCTGGAGTAGCTCCATAGTCTTTTCTATGTCACGATCCCGGCGCTCGGCCACCGGCCAGGAGGCTATTATTACGCCTTCTTCAAGCAGGCCGTTTTCGCGAAAATTCTCCCTCAGGGTCTGCCATATCTCCTCGGTGAGGAAGGGTGCGAAGGGGTGGAGGAGCTTCATGGTGTGTTGCAGTACGTGGACAAGTACCGACCTTGCAACTGCCTTATCTTCTTCGTTAACGGGTTCGTAAAGCCTTGGCTTAATTATCTCCAGATACCAGTCACAGAACTCATGCCAGAAAAATTCGTAGATTGTCCTCAGGGCGTCGTTGAACCTGAACCTCTCTAACTCGGCGGTTGTGGTGCCTATTGCCAGATTTAACCGGCTCAGTATCCACTTGTCCTCGAAGCTCAGTGCGGCATCTTTTGTGGCGGAAAGGGGCGGCGGCGTTTGGCCCTCCAGGTTCATCAGTATGAACCTGGTGGCATTCCAGACCTTGTTGGTAAAGTTCCGACCCATTTCAAACTTGCTTTCCGAGAGCTTTATGTCCTGGCCCTCGGTGGTAAGGAGCAGGAGTGACATCCTTACGGCATCGACGCCGTAGCGCTCCGTCATGTCCAGGGGGTCGATACCGTTGCCCATAGATTTGCTCATTTTCCTGCCCAGCTCGTCCAGTATGGTGCCGTGGATGTATACCTTATGGAACGGTACGGAACCGAGCATCTCCAGCCCCATCATTACCATCCTGGCCACCCAGAAGTATATTATCCCCCTGTCGGTTACGAGCACGTTTGTCGGGTAGTAGTTTTTTAGCTCCTCTGTATCTTCCGGCCAGCCCAGTGTGGAAAACGGCCAGAGGGCGGAACTGAACCATGTGTCCAAGACGTCCGGGTCTTGTTCCAAATTTGCGCCCTGGCACTTTGAACACGTAGTCGGTGTGGTTCTTGCGACGTTTACTTCTTCACAATCTTTACAGTGCCATGCGGGTATCTGGTGGCCCCACCAGATCTGTCGGGAAATGCACCAGTCTCTGACGTTTTCCAGCCAGTCAAGATATACCTTCGTCCATCTTGCCGGATGGAACGTGACCAGGCCCTCATGGGTGGCCTTTATGGCTGTCTCTGCCAGGGGCTTCATCTTTACAAACCACTGGTCAGACAGGCGTGGTTCTATCACCGTACGGCATCTGTAGCAGTGTCCCACGGAATGGGTATGTGGCTCGATCTTGGCGATAGACCCCCTGTGCCTCAGTTCTTCCACCAGGGCCTCCCTGCATTCGTACCTGTCCATGCCGGCATATTCCCCGGCGTCCTTGCTCATTGTTGCGTCACCTTCCATAACCACCACCGGCTCAAGTCCGTGGTTGAGTGATATCTCGAAGTCGTTAGGGTCATGGGCGGGAGTAACCTTAACTGACCCTGTACCAAACGCCTTGTCAACCATGGCATCGGCGATTACGGGTATTTCTCTTCCTACTACGGGCAGTACCAGCGTCTCGCCAACAAACTCCTTATACCGTTCGTCTTCAGGGTTTACTGCCACGGCTACGTCACCCAACATGGTCTCTGGTCTCGTCGTGGCGACGGTCATGCTCAGGTGTGGCTCGTCCCTGAACGGATACTTGATATACCAGAGGTGCCCGTCGTGGGTTTCGTGGTCCACCTCATCGTCTGAAAGCGCCGTCTGGCATCTGGGACACCAGTTAATGATATATTTGCCCCGGTATATCAGCCCCTTTTCCCACAGGCGTACGAACGCTTCTCTGACGGCTGCGGAGAGGCCCTCGTCCATGGTAAACCGCTCTCTCTCCCAATCGCAGGAGCTACCGAGTTTCTTGAGCTGCTTTATGATTGTGGAGCCGTACTCGTCCCTCCACTGCCAAACGGCGTCGAGGAACCTTTTGCGTCCCATCTCCTCACGCTTAAGCCCGTTTTGTATAAGTGACTTCTCCACAACGTTTTGTGTGGCTATGCCGGCGTGGTCGGTGCCGGGCATCCAGAGGGTGTTGTTACCCTCCATCCGTCTCCACCTTATCAGTACGTCCTGGATAATGGTGTTAAGGGCATGGCCCATGTGGAGTACACCCGTGATGTTGGGCGGGGGAATGACGATGGTAAAACTCTTTCTACTGCTGTCCGGTTCGCTGTGGAAATATTTGCGCTCCTCCCAGAAGCTGTAGTGTCCGTCCTCCACCTCTTTGGGGTTGTACTTTGGGGCTAAAACCTTCGTCATTACCGTTTGCCCTTCATCGTCTTGGTCCGGGCGGTCTTTTCCTCGTCCTTAAGGAGCTTATACTCGATACTGTCCACCAGGGCCTCCCAGCTGGCCTCTATGATGTTCTCCGAGACTCCTACCGTGCCCCAGATGTCCTGCTTGTCCTGGGATTGGATGATGACCCGGACCTTTGCGGCCGTGCCGTCCTTAGGGTCAATGACCCTGACCTTGAAGTCTACCAGATGCATTTCCTTGATGTTTGGATAAAATTTCTCAAGCGCCTTCCTGAGTGCAGCGTCCAGCGCGTTTACAGGGCCGTCTCCCTCGGCGGCGCTTAACTCCTCCACGCCCTTTACGTTGATCTTGATAGTGGCCTCGGTTACCGGTACATTGTCGTGTCTTTCTACTATGGCACGGAAACCCACCAGCTCGAAGGAGGGCTTATATCTCCCAAGTGCCTTTTTTACCAGTATCTCAAATGAGGCCTCTGCCGACTCATAGTGGTAGCCCATGTTCTCACGGTCCTGCACCTGTTTCAGTATTTTTCTCATCAACACCTTGTCCCCGGTTATGTTGTACCGCGCCGTTTTTGCCAACAGGGTGGCGTTTCCGGACAACTCGGAGATAAGAATACGCCTCTCATTTCCTACCACCTCGGGCGATATGTGTTCATAGGTCTGACGGTTCTTTCTGATGGCGTCCACGTGCAAGCCGCCCTTATGGGCAAACGCACTCGGTCCCACAAAAGGCTGGTTTGACCTGGGGGCAAGGTTTGCCGTCTCATTGATGTAGTGTGAGACCTCTGTCAGTTTTTTTAGTTTCGTCTCGTCCAGACATTGCAGGCCCTTTTTAAGTAAAAGGTTGGGTACGACCGAGCAGAGGTCCGCGTTGCCGCACCGCTCGCCGAATCCGTTTATGGTGCCCTGTACGTGCGTGGCGCCACCATCCACCGCGGAGAGTGTGTTGGCGACCGCGAGGTCGCAGTCATTGTGCGCGTGGATGCCCAGCGGCACCTTAACGTAACCTTTTGCCTTCTTTACCATCGGCAGAACCTCAGAAGGAAGGCAGCCACCGTTGGTGTCGCACAGCACGACGGTGTCGGCCCCGGAGGAGACAACGGTCTTTAACACCTTAAGCGCATATTTGGGGTCGGACTTGTATCCGTCAAAGAAGTGTTCTATGTCAACGAATACCTCTTTACCGCGGGACTTCAGGAACTTTACCGTGTCCGATATCATACTCAGGTTGTTTTCCAGGGACACTCGCAGCACCTCTTTGACATGGAGGTCCCACCCCTTAGCCACGATGGTGACCACCCGGGTGCCGGCCTTGAGCAGGGCCTGGAGTCCGGGGTCGTCTTCGGCCTTTTTGTCCGCCCTTCGCGTGCTGCCGAAGGCGACCACCCTGGCGTGAGTGAGCTTGTGGGTGGCGATATCCCTGAAAAACTCTCTGTCCTTTGGGTTAGAGCCGGGGTAGCCACCTTCTATGTAGTCTACACCCAGGTCGTCAAGCCGCAGGGCGATGCTTAACTTGTCCTGTAGTGAAAAGAACACCCCTTCGGCCTGGCTCCCGTCGCGCAGTGTTGTGTCGTAAACGGTTATTTTCTTCTTCATTGTTCTAGTCGTAGGAATGATGCCCAAAAATCCCTGATTATTTCACTTTCTGCCTGGTCTTTCCAAGCTCAAAGGCCGTGTGTACGGCCTTAAGCGCAAGTTCCGCATGCGCCTCGTCGATGATACATGAGATCTTTATCTCCGAAGTGCTTATCATCTGGATGTTTACCTTCTTCTCTGCAAGGGTGTGGAACATTTTTTCGGCAATCCCGCAGTGGCTTCGCATGCCTATACCCACCACGGAAAGCTTCGCCACCTTGCTGTTGGTGCGTACCTCGTTGAAGCCAATTTCTTCCTGTATCCCGCGTACCGCCCCCATCGCTGCGTCAAGCTCCGCCTTCGGTACGGTGAAGGTGATGTTAGCCTGCCCGTGCGTGCCGATGTTCTGGATTATCATGTCGACGTTGACGTTGTTCCGGGCTAACTCCCCGAAAATCCTGGCGGCCTGTCCGGGCCTGTCCGGGATGCCTCTAATAATTACCTTGGCCTCGTCCTTGGTGACTGCGGCACTGCTGACCATGATTTCCTCCATATCCCTAACCTCCTGACATATTATGGTCCCCTCTGAGTTGTTGAAACAAGGCCTTACCCTCAGTGGCACGTTATACTTCTTCGCGAACTCTATGGAGCGGGCCTGCATCACCTGGGAACCCATGCTCGCCAGCTCCAGGAGCTCGTCGTAAGAAATCCTGTCTAGCTTTCTTGCCTCGGGGACTATCCTTGGGTCCGCCGTATATATGCCGTCGACGTCGGTAAAGATGTCGCACAGGTCGGCCTTTAAGAGCGCCGCAAGCGCCAACGCGGTTGAGTCTGAACCGCCCCTGCCCAGGGTGGTGATGTTCTGGTATGCGTCCACTCCCTGGTATCCGGCTATTACCACAATCTTTCCGGTATCAAGTTCCTTCTTTATCCTCTTTGTGTCTATCTTAAGGATTCGGGCCTTGGTGTGGTGGCCGTCTGTGACTATGCCCACCTGCGCACCGGTAAACGATACGGCATCATGTCCGAGGGCATGGATGGCCATGGCCATCAGGGCGATGGACATCTGCTCTCCAGTGGAAACGAGCATGTCCAGCTCCCTCGAAGAGGGCCTGTCTGTTATCTCGTTCGCCAGGGCGAAGAGTTCGTCCGTGCTCTCGCCGCGTGCCGACATAACGACAATTACCTGGTTACCGTCCCTGTAGGCCTGTACTACCCTCTGGGCAGCTGCCTTGATCTTTTCCGCATCGGCTACAGAAGAACCGCCAAATTTCTGTACTACAACACCCATTTTGCACCTTAAAATTGTATGTGAAAAATCGTTTTGGGACACCTGTATACACAGATCGCCCTGGACCGCAGGGACCCTAGCCACACAAGCAAAGAGTTCTCAAGGAGTTACGCAACGCTAAGGAGCACTTTGCGGAAAACACTAAATCATATCATAAATCACGGTAAACCTTAAATTTATTTCAAACGGGGGGATTTGTCAATAGACTTCGGACTCCGGAATGGCACAAGTCTTGACGCACTATGGCGTTGTGGGGGCAGTAAACATCTTACGAGGATATGCCCTAAAAAAACCACGTTGACTTTTAAATGCGCAGTTTGTATATGCGTGGATATATTATGGGTATGAGTGTATGTGCTTCTTGGCAGGGACGGTTGCACGTATACATACATACAGGATAAATAGTGGGGGGTAAGTCATGGGCAACGGTGAAAAGACGGTCAAGGAACTGGACATAAAGGTCAAGGATGAGAATGGATATGAAAGCGACGTCCATATCATGGTTGACGAGACGACGGACAGGGGAGAGATCAAGACAAGCGGTGGCAGCGCGTCACTTACAGACTTGAAAAAAGGCGCGGACGGCAAGAGGATTGTCGGCGATACAAAGAAGTACTGGAAAAAATTTATAGTGACAATGAGCGTTGAGGATGGTGGGGAGGTCCCTGAGGTTCGAGTCGTTGCGAGGGGCAAAAACGGTAAGGTCTGGCAGAATGACACGTATACGTTGACGCATGAAGACAAAGACCGCCTGGTCGCCTGGTTCAAAGGGTTGAAGGTTGACATACTGCCCTCAGAAGCAGGCGGTGTGGCTTGACACATGTGCAAGGGCCTGTTTGTGACGCACCTATCAGAAACCACGTCAGGGTAACCAGTCGGGTCGCTTTTATTTATTAGAAGACTTTTTACCCAGGGCCCTGGACTTGAGTGTGGCGGCCTCGACGGCCTGGATCAGGCTGGCCCTGAGCCCACCCTTCTCAAGGGCGGAGATGCCTTCAATAGTAGTCCCGCCGGGTGAGGTTACTATCTCCTTTATCTTTGCGGTGTCGTAGCCGGCATCTTCATCAAGGACCATCCTGGCAGTGCCCAGCAGGGTCTGCGCGGCGAGTTTTACGGCCGTGTCCCTGGGCAGGCCCATCTTTACGCCGCCGTCGGCCAGCGATTCGATAATCATTGCGGCGTAGGCGGGGCCGCTGCCGCTCAGGCCGGTCACGGCGTCGAGATGTTTCTCCTCCAGCTGGAAGGCCCTGCCCACCGAACTCAATATATCATGGGCAGCCTTCAAGTCTTTATCCGTGGTGTTTTTCCCTGCCACATAACACGAGGCCGCCTCAGCCACCATACAGGCCACATTCGGCATCACACGTATCACCCTTGAGCCCTCCACCAGGCCGGACTCAAGCGTGGAGGTGGTGACCCCGGCGGCTATGGAGATGACCAGGTGTTTATCAGGCAGGACATTGTCGCTTATTTGCCCGAGTACAACAGG
>JAZGAY010000037.1:0-2215 GCA_036475985.1 Candidatus Brocadiales bacterium | reverse complement strand
CGAGTCCGTGGTGAAGGCTAGCTTTACGTTGCCGAGGTCAAAGACGGCGCCATCGTGGAGTTTTTTGAGGTATTCATTGTCAAGTGCGGGCACGAACAACTTGCTTATTAGCTCGGCCGATTGCATGCCGCCGCTGCCGTGTGCCAGGGTAATCTTGTCTCCGTCAGAGAACGGGACGGGACACGAAGGATCGAAAGACTCAGCCAAGTTACCTACACCCTCCTGTAATTATAATACGCAGCGCACGCGCCCTCGGCCGAAACCATTGGCGCACCCAGAGGAGACAGAGGCGTGCAACGCGTGCCGAAGGCTGGACACTCGTTCGGCCTCTTAAGTCCCTGTAGTATATATCCCGCAATGCACTCGGCGGGCTCCTCGACCTCGAGGCCGTCTACATTGAACTGGCACTCGGCGTCAAAGTCGCGGTAAGATTCCTTGAGCGCAAGCCCGCTCTCCGGTATGACACCGATACCCCTCCACTTCCTGTCGGCCGCCTCAAAGACCTCATCCACCGCTTGCCGTGCCAAGACGTTCCCCTCCGGTCTTGCCGACCTGGCGTAGGCGTTTTCCACCTCGCACCTCCCCTCCTCCAGTTGTTTCACCGCCTTGTAAATGCCGAAGAGGATATCAAGCGGCTCGAAGCCGGTAATCACTATGGGTACGTGATACTTCCCGGTAATCCTCTCATAATCCCGCTCTCCGATCACAGTGCTTACGTGTCCGGGTGCAAGGAAGCCGTCAAGCGCCATATTCGGCGTAGAGAGGATTGCTTCAAGTGCGGGCGGCACAAGTACATGCGCAACCAGGGCGTAGAAATTCTTTATGCCCAGTTTCTTGGCCTGGAGTATGGCCATAGCGACGGCAGGGGCCGTGGCCTCAAAACCAACGGAAAAGAACACCACCTTTTTGCCGGGAGATTCCCGGGCGATCTTTATGGCATCGAGGGGCGAGTACAGTATCCTTATGTCCGCGCCCTCCGCACGGCTGGTGATAAGGTTTCTTTTGGAGCCCGGCACGCGGAGCATGTCTCCGAATGAACAGAATATGACGTCTGGCAGTGACGCTATATGCACGGCCTTGTCGAGCATCTCTATCGGCGTCACACACACGGGGCATCCCGGACCGTGTATCAGCGTAATCTTGTCCGGCAGTATTGTGTCTATCCCGAATTTTATTATGTTGTGGGTCTGGCCGCCGCAGACCTCCATAATGGACCACTCTCTTTTTACGGTATCCGTTATTGCCCCAATATATTTCCGTACCGGCTCGGAGTCCCTGTACTCGTCGACGTATTTCACAGTCCCATCTCTTTCAGTGTATTGAAGGCGTCCGCAGCCCCTTCCTCGTCAATCTTGCTTATAGCGAAGCCGATATGGACCAGCACCCAGTCGCCCACCTTCACGTCGTCCAGGTAGGCGAGGCATGCCTCTCGCTTTGTCCCGCCGAAATCCACAAGGCCCATCCTCATGCCAAGTGCGTTGTCCTCTATCTTCACTATCTTCCCCGGTACGCCCAGGCACATGTCATCTGTCCCCTGTTAAAATATGTCCTGCCACGGCCACCTGCCCCAGCGAAATACCACCGTCATTGGGCGGGACCCTCTGGTGGGTATAGACCCTGAAACCTTCTTTCTCCAGTTCTTGCACGGTCCTCTCCAACAAATACCTGTTCTGGAAGCAGCCCCCGGACAGCACCACCCTGTCCTCTCCAACCCTTCGGGCCACCTCGACAATCATACCTGAGAGGGTGTTGTGAAACCTTGCAGAGATAACGCCGGTATCCACACGCCCATTAAGGTCCTCCATAATCCCCCGTATAACCGGCCTCCAGTCAACTATTATAGGTCCAATTTGTTTATTTTCCTCTCCGCCATCCACGGAAAAATCATAACACCCCGACACCGATGAAATGTCATTACCGGCAGTAAATTCAAGCTCCATGGCGCCCTGCCCCTCAAAGCTCGTCTTATGTCTTATGTTCAGTATTGACGAGACCGCGTCAAATAACCTGCCGGCGCTTGACGTCACTGGCGAGTTAACCCCCTTTTTTATCATTTCCAGAAGCAGTCTCCGTCCCGTCGCCTCAAATGACGACACCGACGGGAGTTCATTGCGCTCTACCGCCCCTTCACCGAAGGTCTCAAGGAGCACGGAAAGGGCGCTCCTTCTGGGCTCTTTCACTGATTTGTCCGCGCCGGGAAGCCTGAACGTTCTAA
>JAZGAY010000036.1:0-3113 GCA_036475985.1 Candidatus Brocadiales bacterium | reverse complement strand
CCTTTATGGTTGTCCGAAGTGCAGTACGGTTATGTGCGAGGCCGTGTCAAAGGCATCATATTATATAGAGACGTGCCTTCTAGCTATTTATAAGCCACATACATTATATACATCCCCCCATTCGGGTCTATGAGGCGTCAGGGGGGCTTTTTGACGTTCTTTTTGGCCCCTGACTCGAAAGGGAAAAATATGTTCACACCGGTATACACGGGTGTGTACTCATGGGCACACATGTAAATCAGTGGATTAACGAGGTATGCGTCTTTGGGCCCCTTTTCTTGTGTATAGTGGGTGTAACACCCTTGGTGATATAGCACTTTCGGCGCAGGCGGCGGTCAACGGCCCCTATGTTCTCCTAAATAATGTGAGGCCAATGTGATATGACATGGCGGTTCAATACTTTTCCGGGTATAACAGCATGCGTCAAATACGATGGCATGTTAATTGCATGTTAGAATCACTTGCGAGTTAAGATGCTGAAAGTGTTGGATTTACTAAAACTGGCGCCGGCTTTAAACGATTATACAGGGAGCCGGTCCTTTTAAAGTTTAAGAAACTCGAAGTTTTTTATTGACAAATCACAATAGTATTGTAAATATGTGTAACTTCGGAAAGACCTGTCTGTCTTGTATTCTATTTGGCAGAGAAGACGCAAGATCGTTATCTGTAAGTTGAGAGCGGGCGCGCTTACATAAGGCAAAGGCTTAGCAGAGGTCGGCCGAACAGAGAAGTTTGAGGGCCTTAGATTTCGGTTTGCATGCCGTGGAAGTCGCCAGAAGGTTTTTGGGTTGACGTTGATTCACCAGCGGCTCCATTTGCCTTCCAACACCTTGCTCTCCTGGAAATATTCTTCTGTGTATCAGTGCGTGTTATATGTGGGGGGAATTTCATATCGAGATTTTTCTATCGTGTGTGAATGACTGACGTTGTGCCGGTGGGTTAAATCTGGCTGAGGCATCAAGGCTTGGCATCATGGCACAATGCAAGTCAACTTTTTTGGTCTATAATTTATTATGGACCGGAAAGGAGTTGCTAGATGAGGTTATTCTTGAAACTTCTATTTATCTGTATCATGTTTATACCGGTTGCGCTCCTGCAGCAGAGAGACGCTCAGGCGATACCGGTATTTGCACGGAAATACAAGACATCGTGTTCGACCTGTCACTGGGTTGCCTTCCCGAAGCTCAACGCCTTTGGGATGGCCTTCAGGGCCAGGAACTACAGGATCCCGCCCGAAGACGAGATCTATGTCAAGGATGAGGCTGTTGAGATGGGTTCGGAGGGCTATAAGAAGGTATTTCCCGACGCTGTGTGGCCTTCAACCATTCCCTACCTTCCGCCCATCAGTTTTGTCGCGAGGTCTGAATTTCACGTAGGTACCAGGACAGCTCCGGATGACTCTAAATACAACTTTGTCGGTGTTGAGGGCATAGAGTTGTTGACCGCCGGCACCCTGGGTGAGAGCTTCTCTTGGTTCGGCGCTGTGGCCATCAACGAGGCGAGTAGTTATGAATATGAAAGCGGGACGGAGATAGAGAGGTTCTTCTGGCAGTACACCCCGAGGTGGATCCACGATGACCAGCCAGGTCTTTTCAGTGTCAGGTTCGGCGTCTTTGAGGTCCGTGCCGCACCCTTCAGGGACCACTTGAGGTTGATCCGTACCACCATGGATTTAGCCGACATGTTCGCGATTACGCCTACGGGCAATTACAGCAGGATGCACAAGCAGGCGGGTGTCGAGATTTTTGGGGCACACAACGGCTTTGGAGGCAAGGGTGGCGTGAGGTGGTCTGCGGGTGTTGTAAATGGTCAGCCCGGCGGCTATATGATGTGGAGCACCAGTGCCTACGGCAATACAATGATGATTGGGAACCACGTGAGCGAGCAGTGGGAAGGCAAGTTTGACACAAACAACGCCAAGGACTACTATGCCAGGGTCAACTACAAGATAGGCGGCATGGGTGTTCTTGGAGGCACGCAGGAAGGTTTGGGGTCGGCCAAGAACTGGATCGACAACTCCCTTACCCTCGGTGGCTTCTTTTATCGAGGTACGAACGGGTATTTCAAAAACCCTGTAATGGGTACGGGCTGGTCTAACAGCGGAAACAAGTTCTGGCGTTACGGAGGAGAGGCACGCCTGGACTGGTGGAATTTCAGGACTGTTGCCGCTGTTACCAGGTTTGAAGATAACCCCGAAACGGCAATCACCATCGGCGGCAAGAGCGGGAAGGATTTTAACGCCACAATATACAGTGGCAGGGTCAACTTTGTGACCCCCGGTCTTCCCTGGATTATCCCGTCTCTCCGTGTCGAACACGCAGACCCTGACTACGATGCAGGCGACTGGCCCAGCTTCACACGTACGTCCTTCGACCTGTCGCTGCTCATCAGGGCAAATGTTAAGGCCATTATAGGCGGAAACGTGACCTCGAGCGACTGGAACGGGCCGCGTCCAGCGGTGATAACCGACAGCTACCATATGTCGATGGCAATAGGACTTTAGACTTGCTTGCCGACGTGATGGTTGTCGTGACATAAATAGGGATTTGCGTCCGGGGGAGTTTGCCCCGGGCGCATCCCTTTTTTTAACCGTCTTGGATGTGGTTTTCTCTTTAAGAATCTGTGCCGGGTCTTTTGTTCCTTAGAAAGTGGTGTTTGGTTTGGCTACATTCCTCGTGCTTTCAGTACTCCTCCTCCCCCTAGGATTATTAGAAGATACCGTCTTCCTCAGTGGTATGGAGGGAGGTCTAAGTGTCAAGGTATTGGAGATGAGGGGAAATTACGTCACCGTGATTGTCTCGAAGGACGACATCGGCTCCGTGAGTTATTCCATGAACGATAAGGACGACTTCCCCGACGTGGTGACCATATACCCGGAAGGTGTAGCGCTGAAATGCAGGGCGGAGGACGCAGGTGACGGGACCATGGTGCTGGATGTTCGCAGGGACGCAATAACCGCCGTTAACGTCTCATTTGACAAGGAGGGTAAAAAGCCGCGTAGGAGGGGGAAGATGGAGGACGCTGCCCTGGCGCCGTCCACCGGGAGACTCTCCGGGGCGACCGTAGACAAACTTAAAGAGGAGCTGAGGCGGGAACTCCTTGCCGAGATAAGG
>JAZGAY010000035.1:0-7838 GCA_036475985.1 Candidatus Brocadiales bacterium | reverse complement strand
CCGCACCCGTGTTTCCGCTTGCGCCGGTAGTGGGCGGCGGCGTAACCCTGCTTGGCAGCCTGATAGCCAGCGGTCTTGGCTGGGGACGCCTGATGCGGGCCAAAAAGATGCTGACCGTCGCCGGGCGAGACAAGACCGAGCTGGAAGGCGTGGCAAACACCATGATAGAGAGCATTGAGAATTTCACAAACGACAATACCGAGGCGGGAAAACTCCTTAAACAGCTCATAAAGAACAGGTCGCTTTCCTCGGGCGCCAGTGCGAGACTCCACAACATGGTGAAGGGAAGGGGCTAATGAGGACGCTGGACCTGGGCTGCGGCCCTGACAGGCAGGAAGGGTGTATCGGCATAGACAGATACTCGTATCCCTGCGTTGACATTGTAAGGGATATCGACCGTCACGGGCTTCCGTTTGACGACAGTTCTGTGGACGAGGTCAGGGCCCGTCACTTCCTGGAACACTGTAGTGACCTCATCTTTGTTATGAACGAAATTCATAGGGTCCTGAGGCCGGGAGGGCGTTTGGTGGCCGTTGTGCCAGTCGTGGAGGTGGGCACGGGCGCCTTCCGTGACCCCACCCACGTGAGGTTTTTTAATAAAGACAGCTTTCAATATTTCACCGAGCACACCTGGTCATATCAGGCGTTAGATAGAAGGCCCTTCAGGCTGGTGAGTCAGGAAATGGGACAGGACGACATGGCGGTGGTGCTGGAAAAACCGGAGGGTATCGACTAGATGCAGGCGCAGTGTCTCTGAGGGAGCGGCAATGAAAGGCCCGGGAAGATCGATTCCACCTCTTTACAGAGACCCAGAGGTATCTCAGGTCTTCGCTGCTTGAAGACCTCGATGACCCTGTGATACATGTTTAGTCGTGTTTCGGTGGGAATGCGTCTCCGCCTGTCAGGATCGTGATGGTCATGACCTAAGGAGAATATCTGGCTCCCGTGTCTTGCGAACCTCTTAAGACCGGGAAAATATCTCAGCGAGCCGAGGGTAACGTTCTCGAGGGTCTTGATGGTGCAGATTTCTTCTGCGACGTCGACGTATGCGTCTTCCCATTCTGGGAGGGGCACCATGGGGTCCAGGCGTATCCTTACTGGCCAGCCCTCGTCGCTCAGGGTGCGTGCGGCGGAAAGACGTTCTTTGGGTGATGGCGTGCCGTGTTCATAGGCCTCCCACGCAGGCATGGAGTTTACCGAAAAGGTGGTAATCACGTCGCGCGAGGGCCTGAAGAGGAGGATGTTTTCGATGCAGGTGGACTTTGTTAGGAAGTAGACACGATGACCGTAGGGGTTGAGGCCGGGGTCCTGGAAGACGGGTATAAGCAGTTTGGTGAGGCCCACCTTCTTGTCGTAGACAAGGGAGTCCGCCAGCTCGCCGGTGACAAGGATTTTTGGCTCCTTCGTATTGCTGAGCCATTGCCTTAGCTCTCTCAGCATATCGGTCTCAAGGTTGGTGAAGATGACGGGTTCAGGGAGGTAGCGAAAGGTGTACTGCAGGTAGCAGTACTCGCATTTGTATGGACAGCCGTTGGCCCATTTGAGGTACCAGAAGTGCGGACAGCATATGCCGTCAGGGGTCTTTGTGAAAAATTCAATAAATTTACCTTTTCGTACCCTTTCAGTAACCATTGACTGGAATTATAGGAGTTTTAACCAGAGGTTTACAAAGTAAATTTGGAGGACTATTGAGATGGCAAAACCAGATGTTTATTGGTTCTACAACCATACCACAAGCAACGTGGTAAAGACGGCCGGCTCGGGGTCGGACTCTAACTTCAATCCCATTACCACGGGCACGGGCGCATCGGCGTTTACGCTGCTCTGGACGGGTTCGAGTGCCAACGACGGCGATGCGACCGGTACGCGCGACACGATTATCATCCCCGAATCAGGCTCGGCGGAGATAGACAAGACCTTTATAGACGACGGCACCATTATAGACCAGGTCCCCCTTGCCGGCACCAACCAGGGCCAGCAGCAGGGAGGCGACAACAGGTACGTCTTCTGCATCAACATCGCAGGCCAGACGCAGTCGAAGGCCTTCCTTGAGTTCTGGGACGACGACAACCACAACAGCTTCGACGACCAGGTACTGGGTTCCGGCACGGCAGGGAGCTCATATCTCTACGGTTCAGCCACCACGTACGCAAGCCCCGGCTCAAGCGACTGGGCGGCAGGGGCCGTCAGGGTGGCCGGTTCAGGCTCCGACAACCGTCTGGAACTCTCGTCGGCCAACATCCCGGGCGGTGGTGCCGACCTGTATTTCAACATGGCGGTCAGGGTGCCTGCAACGGCCAGCCCGTTCTCCGACAACCCCGTGTGTACACTGAGGTTCTCGTATTCTTAAGGGGTGACCGCTGGGGCAGCCCCCTGTGGTTGCCCTTCATTTCTCGATGGGGGCAATTCATGAGTTTGCCCCTGCATTATTGGAATGGAGAGAGAACACATGAGACCGGAGGCAGAACTGATGCGATTTGAGGTCACCTTTCAGGACGGCGAGGTGGTTGAGGGAAGGCCCCTGGGCGCGCTGGATACGGGGTGGAATGATTTACCGCAGAAACCCATTGAAAAACTCTCGTACACAAATCCCTACGGCGACCGGATAGAGTTACAGGGATACCGGGAGTACAACCACATGGTCGAGTGCGTGCAGCACATAGGCGGCAGGCCCCACGTCACCGACATCTACCTGATGGGCGCGGGCCGTGGCGATAATGCCGCCGCCCGTGAAAAAGTAGTGGTCTATAAGCTGACCGCCTTTCAAAAGTCAGAGGATGACCCCGACCGCGCCGGCGACCTGAGCGTCCGCGTACACAAACGCGGCCAGGAGTACCTCGGCTCGGAGACATGGGGGTGGAGAAAGGGCGTAGACCCACAGTAATTTGACATGAACAGTCCTGGGGGTGAGAAAATGAAACAAGCAATTACCAAAGACCCTGACCCGCTCTTTCTGGTCACGGGGCGGAACAGGAAGCTACTGGAGGAGATGGAGAGTTTTTTCAAGCAACTTCCCCTGGGGCATTCGCAGTATCAGATAAAGAATTTTATCATCGGGCAGTTTGAAAAATGCTCTGCCGACCGCGCCCACAGACAATGTTTAACAGAGATTAACACCCGGTACCACGGTCTACTCGATATGCATTACCAGTACCGCAAGACGGAGCTTGAGATAGAGACCGAGGAGGTGAACGTCCGGGAGCACAGCTACAGGCTTGAGAACGTTGTCAGCGACGGGTTCGAGCGCGAACGGCTTGGGCTTTCGATTGAGAGGTCGAGGCTGGAGGTGGGTATGAAGGAGTGGGGCCTCCTTAACATAAAAAAGGCGATTGGCGAGACCATGCGCGAGATACGCCACTTTAAGGTGGAGATGGACCGCCTGGCCCCGCTCAGGAAGTTCCCGGGCAGCTACGAGCAGGCCGAGCCCGAGTACTGGCAGGGCGAGTTCCTGCGCAGGTTCACCCAGGGCAACCGGGGCGAGAACCTGCCCCAGATACCAGAGGTTGAAAAAGAACGGCTTATTGAATCGCTGCAACAGAGGGTAAGACGGCTGGAAGGTCCCGGGCAGGGGGCAGAGGCCAAGGAATAGAATGGGAGATAGCGATGGCTGATACATGGACGACAAAGACGGCGCTGTCTTACGGTCAGCGCCGGTATTCTGCGGGTGCCTCCATTGGCACGGATAAGGGCTACAGGTCCGGAGGTGACCGTTGGGCCGGGGGGGCCGACTACAAGGAGCACGAGGAGTATTCACAAAGCGGCGACTCCTGGGCCCAGAAGACGAGCATGCCGGGAGACATGCCGACGGGCCCCGGCGGTGCCAATCTCGGCAGTGACAAGATGTACGTTACCGGGTCGATGAGCAATCTTGCCAACTATGAGTATTCACAGGGCGGCAATTCATGGTCCACCAAGACGGGTTCGTCAAACTGGACCACAGGGGGCGTAGGCGTTGTCGACAAGCTGTGTACCATCGGTAGTGACAAGATGTACGGTACGAAGAATTCACATGAAGAGTATTCACAAAGCGGCGACTCGTGGACGGCGAAAACAGACCCTACCGGTTCCGGCGGGGCGGCGGGTTTCACGCTCGGCTCCGATAAATACTATGTGGTGCCTGCCGGTAGTCCCGGTACGGCCAATTACGAGTACTCCCAGAGTGGCAACAGCTGGACGACGAAGACAAGTAAAGGCGAGTCGTGCAGTACACCCGGTGGGGAGGCCGCCAGCGGAAAGGGTTATATAGCGGGAGGACACCACGCAACTTCAAACACGGCCATCCAGACAACGGAAGAGTACAACCAGTCCGGCGATTCCTGGTCGACCAAGACAAATATGCCCGCCGATAGAGAGACCTTCCCCTTCGTTCTCATAGGCAGTTATAAATGTTACGCATTTGGCGGCGCCGACCCGTACAGTAGTAATTTTGATACTAATTTTGAATACACCGCAGCCGAGCCGCCCGTGTACGAGGCGTTTGAGTATTTAAGGTCGTTCCTCGATGCGGAGTATCCCACGGGGCTTGCCGACCTGAAGGTGGCGCTTGAGGCCCACGGATGGTCGCTTGAAGACCTTATGGCCGAGGTCCAGACGCAGGCATATACCGCACTTGAGGACCTGAAGGCCGAGCTGAGCGGCTACGCATGGGGCTATGAAGACCTGAAGACCCTCCTCGACGGCCACGCCCAGGCGCTTGAGGGTCTAAAAACAGACGTCGCCACCTCGAATCTTGTCCATGAAGGGCTCAGGTGCGAGCTAAAGACCAGAGACACCCAGGGACCGTATGTCTTTAACTATCCGAACCCCGTTCCCGGGCAGACAGGCGTAGCGGTCAACACCAACGTTACAATCGTCATCAGGGACGACGGCTGGGGTGTTGACATAGACAGCGTATGGGTAGAAGTGGACGGCGTTAAGTACGTGAAAGACGATGCGGGCTTTAGCTACTCCGGCACACCCAGGGAGTATGTCATTGCCATAGACCCGACCTCGGATTTTGAGTACAATCGCAGCGTCAGCGTCAAGGCATTTGCAGCCGACCTTGCGGGAAACCCCGGACTGAATCAGGTAACACAGTAGAGAGGGTGGTGGGGAATTATGCTGAAACTTCAGGGTTTTGCATCTCAATACGAAGACGAAAAGACCGCGCTTGCGAACCAGAGGGCGCTCGAACGGCTGGGGGCGGACCTGGTACACCTCTACAATAAAGGCACGGGCGTGAGGGTCGGCGTGGTTGACTCCGGCATCTCAAATCACGTGGCCTTCAGGGGCCGGATAAAGGGCGGCTGGGATTTTGTGACGAACCAGGCCCCTAACGGCACCGACGGATTCGGGCACGGCACGTTTCAGGCCGGGATTATCGCCGCAGGCGGAAGGGCGTTTATCGCCTCCCAGCCGGGCGGACCGGTTGATCTGGGTATAACGGGCGTAGCGCCCGAGGCGCATCTCTATGACCTGAGGGTGTCGGACGACGAGGGTGTCTTAACATGGGAGAGAGCTGCGGCCGCCGTGGACTGGGCCCTAAAAACAGAAAACCGCATGGAGGTACTTTACCTGGGGTTTGGCTCCACAAACCACAGCCAGACCCTGGCCGACGCACTGGATAGGGCGTACCGGGCCGGTATAGTAGTGGTCGCCCCGGTGGGCAGTACGTATGCCTCTTACACCGGACTCAACAACGACTGGCCGGGCGGCACCCCGGCCCTCTTTCCGGCAAGACATCCGGGGGTGATAGGAGTGGCAGACGTAAACCTTAATGACAGCCCCGACCACTACAAGAGCTACTGGGATACGTTCATGCAGATTATGCGCACCTGGCGCATCTATCACGCGCGCGACGGCAATACAGAGCTGGTTGCCCCCGGCGGCGGAAGGATCACTAACAACTCGGAGTATGAGGTGGGGGCCGGTTCTACCCTCGGTACCGGTAGTATGGGGATCGGGCTCGGCACCTCCATAAGCGCGGCATATGTGGCGGGCGTTGCCGCACTTGTCATAGCCGGGGACATTGCCTCCGGCCCGGACGGCGTCGGGCAGAGGCTGGCCGATACGGCCACGGAGCTTGAGAGCGAGGCCCTTGGCGATGAAGAGAACCGTAAGATATACGGCCACGGCCTCGTCAACGCCCTTCTTGCGGCACCGCCGCGGCCGGTGGTCTCTGACGATATTGAAATGCAGCGTTCAAGGCTTGGCATTACAGGGACAGACGGGCTGGGTGACAGGGACCTGGTGAGTGTTCTGGCAACCACGCCGCCCAGGGTTACCGTGCCGGTTGACCCCGTTCCATATATTGCAAGATATCCCTCTCCCCGTGACGGCGAGACAAACGTTTCACGCAATAACCCGGTTAAATTCCTAGTGAAGAGCGACACCGTGGGTATTGATATTAGTACGGTACGGGTTAAGATAAACGGAGACGTATATCAGTTTGGCGATTCCGGCTTTTCCTTCACGGGCGACCGGCGCGGCTACGACATAGAGGTGAGACCGCCCTCCGACAGTTGGGGGTACGAGGACACCGTGGATGTCGAGATAGAGGCCTGGGACCTGGCCGGAAGACCGGGACTGATATATGAACGGATACTGAAGACCGTGTGATACCGGTGGCTCGTGGAGACTGTCTAGATGGTGGAGAAAACTCACAATGAACGAAGTAGTCGAAAACCTGTACATCTCCGAACGTATTGTCGCTGAGAATCTTCCGGAAGACGAGTACAAGGTGCTTATGATAAGCCTGTACCCGTTGCGCAGGGAACACGTTCAGGTGGCGATTGCCGACTGCGTCCCCTGGCCGTGTGAGACGGTGGAGCTGGTAATAAATACGATCTCGTCCTGGCTGGCCGAAGGAGAGACTGTTTGTGTCGCCTGCGACGCGGGCATCTCAAGGAGTGCCAGTGGGATTATGGCCTATTTGATGTCCCGGGGGATGAGTGTTGATGAGGCCACGGACATAATAAAATCAAAGCGAGGCATAACAAGACCTCACCCGCTGATAGTGGAGTCGATTGTTAAATGTTTATCACAGAAGAAAGACTGAGGACGGAGGTAAGGGCGGGCACTGCGTGGGCATTTTCATTCACCACGGGGCTTGCGCCAGAGTGGTCCGTTGGTGCAGAGGCGGGGGCCAGGCTGCCCGAGACATTGCTGCAACAGCTTCGGTCAGACGCAAAGGCCGGACGGGTTTACGGTTTCAGCTTTGAGACGGGCATGGCAGGCGACTGGATGCTCAGGGGCAATGCGGCAGCCGCCACCACATATGGGTTTAATTTCGAGACAGAGTTCCCGCAGCAGTGGCTGCTGGGTACGGACGTAAAGGCCCACAGGCCCCTACGGCTCGGTTTCACAACCACGTTCGACCCGTCGAGGAGACGGCTGGGCGAGGAGAAATTGGAACTCTACCGTCCCGGAAAGACCGACCACGAATCGCTGATGATACCGGTAAACTGGTACCAGAAGGACGCCGAGAGGACCTTCAGCCTCGACCTCTGGTTTGCCAGATTGCAGACAGCCGGGCCTGCCGACGATGTAAGGCTCTCGGTGTTTGCGCTGGGTGACGGTAACGGCCTGGGTAAAGAGGTGGTGGATAACGGATACCTGGAGGCAAAGGTCTCCGGCCAGCCCTCATATACCCCCCTTACGGCGGGGAGTGAGTTTAGTATCGGGCCGATGTGGGCCAACAGCAAAAAGACACTGGACTTCAGGCTCTCCGTGCCGGCCTCCGCAGCGTCCATCGGTCTTGTGTTCGTGGGGCTCAGGCTTGAGTTCCTTCGCAGTGTGGTCTACGGCTCGGCCCCGTTCGGACGCGCCCTCTCTGGAGAGTTCAGGCGCCGAAAGCCTGA
>JAZGAY010000034.1:0-4967 GCA_036475985.1 Candidatus Brocadiales bacterium | reverse complement strand
GCTGATTACGCGAACCTCTGACAGGCCCTGTTTGCGAAAAGCCTTGAGGGGTATGCTTGAGACCATCTGGTCGATCGACGTTCCTACGCTTAGTGACGAGTCTTTTGGGTGGGTGCTAAACTGCTCTTGATACATTAATCGTTCAATATCCTTCCCTTACAAAGCCCCCAATGTTGTATTAGAGAATCGTACAACAAACCAAATTTCTTGTCAATAGTATAATTCCGGTATGCCTAAACTTTATAAACATGGTATGTTACAAAAAGGGCTAAAAGCCCTTGCCAAGTGCACGGCAAGTGTTTTATAATTTTTATAATCCTGTGGAATTGATACCGTCGGAAAGTAGGTAAATCTTTCGTATGCTAAAGGTAACGGAAATATTCAAGAGCATCCAGGGGGAGTCAACATACGCCGGTTTGCCGTGCACCTTTATAAGGCTGACCGGGTGTAATTTGAGATGCAATTACTGCGATACGGTCCATGCCTACGATAACGGGGTCGAGATGGGCATAGACGAGCTAATTTCAGACGTTAAGCTCTTGGACTGTAACTTGATAGAGATTACGGGCGGTGAACCACTGCTTCAGGAGGAGACCCGGGAATTGGTCTCATTGCTCATAAAGGACGGCCGTAAGGTGTTGGTCGAGACAAACGGCACCCAGGATATAAGCGTGCTGCCCGAGGGGACTGTGAGGATTGTAGATCTTAAGTGTCCTGACAGCGGTATGGCTGACAAGGTTGATTGGAAGAACATCGAAAGACTAAGGGCGGGAGACGAAGCTAAATTTGTGATAAGTTCAAGAAGGGATTATGACTGGGCAAAAGAAGTTGTAGAAAGATACAGACTTACAGAAAAGGTTGTGGTTCTGGTCGGTGTAGCCTTTGGTAGATTGGAACTACGACAGGTGGCCTCCTGGATATTGGAAGACGGGATTGACGTGCGTTTCCAGTTGCAGGTCCACCGATACGTTTGGCCTCCCGGTACACCGGAAGGCATAACGCTAAGGAGCACGTGTAGAAATGAAGGCGGGTCTGGCGATAGTACTCTTGAGCGGAGGTATGGATAGCTGTGTGGTTGCAGCCATGGCCAGCGAGTCTTATGAGCTGGCCTGTTTGCATGTAAACTATAGACAGAGGACGGAAGCAAGAGAGCTAAGGGCTTTTGAAGACATTGCGTCTTACTATGGTGTGCCTGAGGATAAGAGGCTTGTTATAGATATGGCCTATCTGGGCACTATCGGCGGCTCTAGCCTTACAGATAAGGAGATGGCCGTTCCCGCACCTGCCGCATCCGGTCACGAAATACCCTCCACATACGTTCCCTTTAGAAATACCCATCTGCTAGTGGTCGCGGTCTCATGGGCGGAGGTAATAGGTGCCGAGAAGGTGTTTATCGGTGCGGTGGAAGATGATGTTACGGGTTATCCCGATTGCAGGAAAGAGTATTACGAAGTCCTTAACAAGCTTGTGGACGTGGGTACCAGACCGGAAACCCGCATAACCGTGGAGACGCCCCTGATCCACATGAAGAAGGACGACATTGTAAAGAAAGGCACATCACTGGGAGCGCCTTTTCATCTTAGCTGGTCTTGCTATAAGGAAGATGAGAAGGCATGCGGGCGGTGTCAGAGCTGTTTGTTAAGGCGTGAGGCGTTTAGTAAGGCGGGACACACAGACCCAACACCATACCAGATGGACGTCCTCTAGCACTTCGCTATTACGCCGTCTTTATCTGCAATTAAGATGTCGAGCGTTTCTTTCGCGGCGAGTTGCTCTGCCTCTTTCTTGCTCATACCTTTGCCGCAGCCGTAGGCGTTATCCTTGATTACTACCACAATCTCGAACGTCTTGCCGTGGTCTGGTCCGTGTTGCCCGGTCAACCTGTACTGCGGGGTTGTATTGAGATGCTTCTGACAATACTGTTGAAGCTGGCTCTTATAGTTTCCCGTGTGTTCGTCTTTAGAGACGGGTTCGATTTCTTCCCGTAGATGTGTGAGGACAAAGTCGCCTGCAGTCTTGGTGCCGCCGTCTAAATAAATGGCTGCAATAATGGCCTCAAAAACGTTGGCAATAATGGACCTCGGGAAACCGTTCTTATTGTGTAGTCCTTTACCTACGGTTACATATCGGTGGAGCTTCAACCTTTTGGCGGTCTTGGCCAGGATGGGTTGGCTGACTACTACGGACTTTATCCTCGTTAGCTCCCCCTCGCTGAACGCAGGAAAGGTGTCGTAGAGGTACCCTGATATTATCATCCCGAGTATGGCATCGCCGAGGAACTCCATCCTTTCATTGCTGTCGTTGTATTCCAGCTTGCACGACGTATGGATGAGCGCCCTCTCAAGCAAGGAGGTGTCTTTAAATGTGTACTTAAGTTCTTTCTGACACTTCTTTAGGTTCTCTGCTTTGTTGGTTCCCTGAGCTTTCATCCTTCTGGAATTTTCTCTCCTTAAACAGCATGGATTCCTCGATAGCGGTATATTTTGTGGCTGCGTCAATAAGGTCGGTTGAGGTGCTCTTGCGGAAGGAAACCACTTCGACCCTGCAACCGTGGGCCTTTAGCATCTCAAGCAGGGGCGCGAAATCACCGTCGCCCGAGACAAGCACCACAGTATCCAGTTTGGGCGCAATGGCGATGGTATCTATGGCTATGCCCATGTCCCAGTCTCCCTTGGCGGTGCCGTCGGGACGAAGCCGGAGGTCCTTTGACTTTATCTCGTAGCCCAGTCGTTCCAGGGCGTCTGTAAAACTGGATTGATCTACGTCTGATTTCTTGACCACATATGCAATGGCCCTGATGAGCTTTCTGTCGCCGACTGTTTCCTCGAGCAGTTTAGAGTAGTCTATCTTCGACTGATGTAAGGCCTTAGCCGAATAGAACATGTTCTGTACGTCTACGAATACGCCTATCCGTTGTTCAGCAGCCCTTGACATGCCTTGCTGGCCCATCTATCCTCCTTGAAACCAAGTGGTTTAAGCGATATAATTTAGCACTAACAGTAATTTTATCAATGTTACTGCAACAGTCAAACTAATTTTGTTTGACTCTCTTCTTAAATTCTGATATGGATATGGTTTAAAACACTTTAGCCTTCAAAAATTCGTACGTACAGATAATCCTGCCCAAGGGTCAAATAAATGAATACTGAAGGTATGTTGGAATCTCTAAGGAGGCAAATCGATGACCTTGATTCAAAGATGGTTAAGCTCCTTAACGACCGCACAAAGATTGTCCAACGGATTGGAGAGTTAAAAAGGCAGACTAGCGCAGAGGTATACCATCCGAACAGGGAACAACAGGTCTACGAGCGGATAATCTCGGAGAATACAGGTCCCTTGCCGGACGACACTTTAAGGTCCATATACAGAGAGCTTATGGCCGGCTCCAGGGCCCTCGAGAGGCCCCTCAAGGTCTCTTATCTTGGCCCGGTGGGTACCTTCAGCTTTGTGGCTGCCAAGAAGAGTTTTGGCGCCTCTGTTGAATACCTGCCCCAGAGGGGCATTGACGAGGTCTTTAGAGAGGTGGAAACAGCCCGTGCAAACTACGGGATAGCCCCTGCGGAGAATTCCACTGAAGGCAGCATACGTGAGACGCTGAACATGTTTCAGGAGTGCGATGTTAAGATTTGTGCAGAGGTCGTGCTTCCGATACACCACAGCCTTATGTCCCGCTGCACCGATGGGAAGGGTATTGGAAGGATATACTCCAAGCTCCAGGTCTTCTCGCAGTGCCGGGGTTGGCTTTCTAGCAATTTCCCAGAGGCAAAGCTACTGGAGGTGGGCAGCACCGCTGAGGCCGCTCAGATGGCGGAGAGAGAGGACGGCACCGCCGCCATAGCCCACGCTGAAGTGGCGGGCCCGTATAACCTGAACATCCTCTATGGCAATATCGAGGACGACCCTAACAACGTCACAAGATTCTATGTCTTGAGTAAATCCTTTTCCAGCCCAAGCGGCAAGGACAAGACGGCGGTAATGTGCAACATAAAGAACCAGGTTGGTGCGCTTTATGAGATTTTAAACCCGTTTAAAAAGTATGGTATCAACCTGACGAATATAGAATCGCTGCCTTCGGGTAAGAAGGCATGGGATTACAGCTTTTACATGGAGTTTGAAGGTCATGTCCAGGACGATCACGTCAAAAGGGCCCTCGAAAGGGTTAGCCGTGTGTGTGCGGCGCTAAACGTCTTGGGTTCATTTCCAAGGTGCAATCAGTTTTCATAAAAGGGGTACCGGTAGATGCTGAAACCCTTCATAGTAGGCAACTGGAAGATGAATCTGACGCTCGAGGAGTCGAAGGGTTTGGCCATTGCCGTAAGGGACGGTACAGCGGATATGAAGGGGGTGGATGTTGGTGTATGCCCGCCTTTTGCATTTCTTGGCGGTGTGCACTCAGTCTTAAGGGGTAGCAGTGTCGTTTTGGGTGCACAGAACATGCACTGGGAGGATAAAGGGGCCTTCACAGGAGAGGTCTCTTGCGATATGATTAAGGCGGTCGGGTGCACGCATGTTATCCTGGGGCATTCCGAGAGAAGACACGTCTTTGGCGAGACAGATTCGATGATAAACCTTAAGCTCAAGGCGGCCGTTAGCAGGGACATGAGGCCCATATTCTGCGTTGGCGAGAGGCTGGAGGAGCGAGAGTCGGGAAAGACCTTTGAGATTATAGAGAGACAGCTAAGATCTGGTCTGGAGGGCATCGGTTCTGAGGATGCCGCAAACATAACAATAGCCTATGAGCCGGTTTGGGCCATCGGCACCGGTAAGAACGCAACCTCCGCCCAGGCACAGGAGGTCCATGGGCGCATCCGTGCACTGCTTGCGGAGTCTTATGGTGAAGAGGTATCAGGCCGGGTCAGGATACAGTATGGGGGAAGTGCCAAGTCGGATAATGCGGCCCAACTGCTGGCAGAATCTGACATAAACGGTCTTCTTGTTGGAGGTGCCAGCCTGAAGAGTGGTTCGTT
>JAZGAY010000033.1:0-17564 GCA_036475985.1 Candidatus Brocadiales bacterium | reverse complement strand
GAACAATGCAGCCGGTAGAATTTTCTCAGAAGCCCGGCCTCACCTTCTTCAAACAAATCCCCCAGAAACTCTTGAAGCCCGTCCAGGTCCGACTCCCTATCCCTGGGACCGGTGTCGCTCATCGACATCACCAGTGACATCTTAAACCTAAACGGGGCCGTGAGGTAAAGCCCTACCGTCCTGCCCGAGGGTGATTCCAGGACACCGATATCCCCGTTGGAGATAGGCCCGGCAAAAGTCCCGTGGTTATGAAGCCTGGACAGGAATCTGGCGGCATGCCAGAGGAGTATCCTCTTCTTCCCGGGATATGGTTGTGATTCTGCGATGGCCGCATGCAGGTCTTTGAGCCCGGGTACGCGTTCCACAACCAAGTATCCCCCGGCCCCTTCAGTAACCTCAATGGCACCCGCAACCCGATTTACCGGGATGTTGGCCTTTATGAGGGCGTTTGCGGCCTGCCACGCCCTCACTGCCGGCCCGGTGCCTGCAGGCTGTGAGCCCGTGGGAACGAATCTGTAAATGTCTACCTCCGCCCAGTTGTCTCTCGAACGTATTTTCCCCGATTCCTTGTAGACCTTGAACGGTCCCGGCGTCCCGACTGCCTCTTCTTTACCCGCGTTCTTATCCATGTCTTTTGTCAGGCGTATCAGTTCTTCTTCACTATGTCGGCCCTCAACGCAGTAGGCCCTGAGGGAACCGTTTGTCCAGGACCTGTAACCCCTCCCCCCCTGCACGCAGGCGCTGTGCATTCTCAGGGCGTCTTTCCGCAGTATCCAGTATGTATGCCTTTCCAACTCCCTCATCCAGCGGAGGCGCGAGGGCCTGTCCGTCTCACTACCTGCCGTATACGCCTTTAAGAACCGCAGTCTGTCCGCGGCGCTGAAACCCGGCCCAACGCGGTTAAGCTTGGCAAGGGTCCAGTTTTTCATATCGTTTGACAGGTAATCATGGACATACGTCCTTTCAAAATCAATCAGGCACACCCTCGGTGACGGGTCGTCAGGGTCTTCAAGCAGAAAATTGTTCAGGGAAAAGTCTGTCTGAAAGATGCCGCTTTCGTGACTCTTTCTGGCGAGTCTGCCCAGTGCCTCAATCACCCTTGACCTCTGTTGCCGTGGAACGTCATCCCTGTCCAGATAGTCCCTCAGGTTTACGGCGCCGTCTATCTTCTTCAATAACACGTAGCACTCCACCAGCAGGCCCATATGTTTTTTTTCACCCGCTGCCAGCGGCGCAATCGCAGGCACCCCCCTCTCAATGGCGGTCAGTCCTATCGTAAGTTCTCTCATGGCCT
Source organism: Candidatus Brocadiales bacterium (assembly GCA_036475985.1). Lineage (GTDB taxonomy): Bacteria > Planctomycetota > Brocadiia > Brocadiales > Bathyanammoxibiaceae > Bathyanammoxibius. The sequence continues at coordinate 16,270 of JAZGAY010000033.1, read as the reverse complement.
TTGAGCTGGAAAAAAGGTGCTTCAACCTGAGAGGCAAACTGGTCAGGCGAAACGCCTTTAGATATATCTCTTCGCCGCCGGTAGTCGTGCCCAGCGAGGCAAAGACCTTACGCCGGCCCTTCTTGTGGATGGCGGTGTTTTTCCCCCCGATAGGGTCGTTAAGGCCTGAAAGTTTGTCCGCCAGGATGTCCACTTCACTCTCCCGGATATACCAGGTTATACTGCCCGTGGTCTTTTTGAGGATTTTCTGCATGGCGGCAGGTTCTATTTCCTGAAGAGCTTTGCGAGGAGAAATATTGCGATGATACCCAGGACTATGTTCGCCCCCCACATCGTAGGTCCCGGCGGGAACCCCTGTTTTCTGGCCAGCGATTCGCCCATTATAAGTAAGGGATAATACACCACCAGGGCTACACCGAAACTTATAAAAAAACCGATAACCATGTTACCCATTCTTGTCATTATACCTATGGGGATGCCTATAAGGACAAATGCCAGAGACGAAAGGCCCGGGGATAGCCGTCTGTGTATGGCGACGCTTATGTCACGCCTCGTTTCCTGATGTTCGGCAACCTCGGCAAGTCTCTTGGCTTTTTTGTAATCCCCGCTTTTGATATGTTCTTCACTACCCAATTTCGCCAGCTTATCGGATAAACCAGCCAGCCTTTGCTCTTCTCTTTCTATAGCCATTTCTGCCTGCAGCTTTGCTTCTTCGGCTTCCAACAGTCGCACCGTCTCGTCCTCTATTGTTTTGTTGACCTCTACCATCTTTTTCTCAATATTCACCACCTCTTCAGACTTGCCCCTCCTTCCGGCCTGCGCCATCTCCTTCGCAAGAACAAGTTCCCCGAGCGTTTCTTCTGTTACCCGGACGTAGCCCTGAGATATCTGGATCTCATTCTTTATGTTCGTAATGTTAACCCTCTCCAGAGAGATTGTTTCCCGGGCCTTTTCGGCCTGTGCTTTGGCCTGCTGGATCTGCCCTTGTAAGGATGACAATTGATTACGAAGATTTTTTGCATTTCTCTCGAGCGCCCTTTTTCCGGGTTCTAGTTCACCCAAGATGTCCCTGTGTTTCCTTATTTCACTTTTAACCTTCTTTTTGTACTCCAAGAGTTTGAAAAAGGGCATATACTTCCTCATGGTCTTATGTTCCCTTAGACCCAGGGGCATTACAAAGGTCGTTTCTTCAAAAGGAATCACGGTGGGCGCAGAACTCGCCGAGTCCTGGCTTATGCTAATAAACGCCCCGTCACGCAGGGCGCACACAACGAGATTCTCTTCCATCTCGATGTCCAGCCGCCCGTCTCTTGCCATGATTACGTTAGACACCTTGTCACCTTCTGCCTTAAATATAGTTATATCCCTGAACGCATCGCCCCTTATTTCCTGTATGTTTATGTAGTAGGGGTCCATCTTGACCATGCCGCCTGCAGCCGCCAGGTGCTGTAAAATCTGGTGGGTAGCCTTGTCTCTCATTGTCGTAAGCATCTGGTAGGACCTGGGCAAGACCTCTGCATTAATGGCCACGGATACGAAACTGAAAAAAAGACCTACCAGGGCCACTGGTACCACAAGCGTCCTGAGGTGGATACCGCTGGTGAGCATCGCCCAGATCTCGTTGTCTCCGCTCAAACGCCCGAAAGTTATTATCGTAGCGGTGAGCAGGGCCGTCGGCAGTGCATAGGGTAAGGCGTACAGCACGAAATAGGGGAGCAAACTGACAATGATGGCCATCACGTCCGCACCCTTTTGCATCGACTGGAGAACGAGCCCCAGAATGAGCAGAAACTCGAACGCAAAAATGGTCGGAATGAAAATCCGGAAGAACTCTTTCAGGACATATTTTTGCAATATTATCTGCATCTACCGCCCTTCAAACCTTCTTAATAAAATATTAGTGATAATCTCCCCACGGTCAATATAAATCTTATATCCAAGCCGATTCCTTGACACTCCATTTATAAACCATATAATAACATCATCTTAAAGGAGGTATCAAGGTGAAAGATGACCTCGCCGAATATATTGAGATAATCGACAAACTCCCCGGTGCGAGCGTGGCCGTGATAGGGGACATTGTGGCCGACGTGTATATGTACGGCAGGCCGTTCAAGCTCTCCAGAGAGGCCCCCGTCGTGGTCGTAAAGTACGAGGGCGAGACCATAGTCCCCGGAAGCGCCGGTAATACCGTCAACAACCTCTCCACGCTGGGGGCGACAGTGTTCCCCATAGGCATAGTGGGCGATGACAGGGAGGGCAACTTTCTCAGAGACCATTTCTCCAGGGACGGGGTCGACGTTACCGGCGTATTCACGTCAAAAGAGCGCGCCACCATATCCAAGACGCGTATACTGGCCGGCGATACGCACGCCTCAAAACACCAGGTCATCCGCATAGACAAAGAAACCCCATGGAACATGCCCGCCTCCATGGAGAAAGAGATACTCGGCTATATCGCCGAAGTGGATAAGAAGGTCGACGTCTGGATAATATCCGACTACGGCTATGACATAATAACGCCCGGGATACTTGAAAAAATGAAGGCGATTGCCAGAGAAAAGACGGTAGTGGCAGACTCCCGCGACAGGATATGCGACTTTGTGGGAGCAACGGTCATATCACCCAACGAGACGGAGGCGGCAGCCGCAACCGGCATAAGCATAAACGGCGAAGACGATGTGTTAAGGGCCGGCAAGGAGCTGCTCAAAAAGGTGGGTTCAGAGGCGGTAATCATCACCCGCGGGAATCATGGCATGGTGCTCTTTGAAAAGACCGGCAACGTAGAGAAGATACCCATATGCGGTCCCAACGAGGTTACCGACGTTACGGGCGCGGGAGACACCGTTACTGTGATGCTTGCCCTGGCCAAGCCTGCCGGGGCCAGCTACGCGCAGGCCACCCGGCTCTCAAACTACGCCGCAGGCGTCGTGGTCATGAAAAACGGCACCGCCACCGTCAGCCGGTCGGAACTGGTAGAGATTATCACCAAGGATTTTAACAAAAAAACATAAAGGGCGAACGGAATGGGTGAGGTCATAAGAGACCACGACAGGCTCGCCTCCGTGCTGGAGGACCTGAAGGCAAAGGGCAGGCGGGTAGTGTTATGTAACGGCTGCTTCGACGTCATCCACGTGGGCCACATAAGGTGCTTGAGCGGCGCCGCGGCCCACGGCGACGTGCTGGTGGTGGGCATAAACAGCGACAGTTCAATGAAAGAATTCAAGGGACCTGAATACCCGCTGATGCCCGAAGACGAGCGTATGGAGATAGTCGCCGCCATCGGGGGCGTGGATTATGTCACCTGCTTCTCAGAACCCAGCGCAGACTCCCTGATCCTCAAGCTCAGACCCGACGTCCACGCCAAGGGCACTGACTACACCTATGAGAATGTCCCGGAGAGAGAGACCGTCCTCTCCTACGGAGGAGAGATAGCCATCGTAGGCGACCCGAAGGACCATTCCAGCACCCGTCTCAAAGAAAAACTCCAGGAAAAGGGCCGTACAATAGAAGAGTAACTTCAAAAATAAACAATCCAAGTCACAACCCCTTTAGTGACCCCTGCTTAATGTTGACACAACAAAGCAGGTAGACTACAATCATTACCTCTTTAGCGTACGAGGGTTTCCGGTATTATTCCCCTTGGCCGTAACAAGGATAATGGGGGTTGTACAGGGCTGGGGAATAGGCGGCTTTCTTGAAGGAGGTACATAATGTCCAAGAAATTTAATGCTGTCATTACAAAGGAAGAAAAATGGTACGTCTCTCATTGCGTGGAACTGGGCGTCGTCAGTCAGGGGGAGACAATCGACGAGGCCAAGGCGAACCTCAAGGAGGCCGTAGAACTATACCTCGAAAGTTTTGGAACGGAAGACCTGCCGGAAAGTGAGGGCGAGGTAATTTTGTATCCTCTTGAGGTCACCACGGGTGGCTAAGCTTCCGGTTGTATCGGGCAAGGACCTCATTAATGCCCTAAAGAGGGGTGGATTCCAAGTTGTACGGCAAAAAGGAAGTCACGTAAGTCTGCAAAGAGAAGCTTACAAAACCGTTGTGCCCCTCCACGATGAACTTGCTAAGGGAACGCTTCTTGGCATCCTGAAACAGTGTGGTCTCTCAAGGGAAGACCTTATTGAACTTATAAAGAAGTGACAGACAATAATAAGAAATTTTGCCAGCATCTATCTTTAGTCGTTTAATGCAGAATCCCAGCAATAATTATGAAGCCGACATATTATCCATCCTACGAAAAGTTTAAGGCGCTGGCGGGGAAGGGCAACACCATACCCGTCTACCGCCAGCTCCTGGCCGATACGCTTACGCCCGTCTCGGCCTTCAGGAAGATATCCACGGCAGGGCACGCATTCCTCCTCGAGAGCGCATCGGGAGGCGAGAAGATGGCCCGCTATTCATTTATCGGCACAAAACCTTTTATGGAACTCAACTGCCGCGGCAACCAGACGGAGATAATAAGAAACGGCAAAAAAGAGTCTTTTGAGGACCATGACCCCATCGGCACTCTAGAAAAAGAGCTGAAAAAATTCTCGCCCGTTGCCGTTGACGAACTCCCGTATTTCACCGGAGGTGCGGTAGGCTACTTCAGCTACGATGCGGTGCGCTACACGGAGAAACTGCCCGTCAACACCGTGGACGACCTCGAACTGCCGGACATATCGTTCATGTTCTTCGACTCCGTGGTGGTGTTCGACCACCAGGAGAAGATGATAAAGGTGATAGCCAACGCCTTCTTGCACGAGACGGACGCCGAGGGCGCCTATAAAGACGCCGTTGGCAGGATAGACTCCCTGGCAGACATGCTGCGTACGGCTGTCGAGTCGGTCAGTGAGGACATTATAACAAACGGGCAGATTGAGCGGAATTTTTCGTCTAATTTTGACAAGGCCGATTTCCTCCGCGCAGTAGACAGGTGCAAAGAATACATCAGGGCGGGTGACGCCTTCCAGATTGTGCTGTCCCAGAGGCTGGGGCTTGAGACGAAGGCCAAACCCCTCGACATTTACCGCGCCCTGCGGGTGATTAACCCCTCCCCCTATATGTTCTACCTCGACCTGGGAGAGACAAAGCTCATCGGCTCGTCACCCGAGGTGATGGTAAAGGTGGACAGGGGCAGGGTCACCGTGAGACCGCTTGCGGGGACAAGGAAGAGGGGCCGTTCGGAGGAAGAAGATAAACGGCTGGAAGAGGAGCTGATAAACGACCCCAAGGAGCAGGCCGAGCACGTAATGCTTGTTGACCTGGGAAGAAACGACGTGGGCAGGGTAGCCGAATACGGCAGCGTCCACCTGGAGGACAGGATGATAATCGAGCGGTACTCCCACGTCATGCACATCACCTCCTCTGTCACGGGCACACTGAGGCCCGACAAGACCACCTTCGACGCCCTGAGGTCGTGTCTTCCGGCTGGCACGCTCTCCGGCGCCCCGAAGGTCAGGGCCATGGAGATCATCGAGGAGCTCGAACCCACACGCCGCGGCCCATACGGAGGCGCGGTGGGCTACATAGATTTCTCCGGCAATATGGACACCTGCATAACCATCCGCACTATTCTGCTGAAAGGGAACACGGTCTACGTCCAGGCGGGTGCCGGTATAGTGGCCGACTCCGTCCCCGAACTGGAGTACAAAGAGACCCTGAACAAGGCAAGGGGTCTGATGGTGGCAATCGAGACGGCCGAGGCGATGGAATCCACCGGATAGTCTACCCCGTTCTCTACCTAAGCTTTCGTTCTGTAATTACTTTGTTATGTGCGGAAGGTATTAATTGGCTTTGACTTAGAAAATCCTTCATGATAACATCTTGCCCATATGGACACAATATATGAGAAGCTTGAAGAACTCCGCGGCAGTCTGCGCCACGCCTTTGCCATAGAAGGACAAGAAGGCCGGGGCAGGGACCTTACCCATGACGAACTCACCCTCATCAGGAAACTGGCAGGTGTCGTCGTACGCAGGGGGATGAGCACGCCCGCAGTCCTTTTTCTGGAATCATTCCAGCCCCTTAATTTTATAGGAAGTCAGGCAATGTACTTTCTCCGTCCCTTTATGACCTTCATCTTCTCCGCTGCAGAATACGACAAGCTGGCCCGTCTTCTCGAAAAACGTTCGAGTATCGAGATACTGATACGGGAGATACAAAGGGCCGAAGAGGGGGCGCATGGCCAACGCTAAAGAACAAGAACCGCCACAACAGACGCCTGCAAAAACCGCCGCGCCAGGGCCCGATAAACTCGACGTAATCCTGGCCACGGACTGCGGCAGCACCACCACCAAGGCCATCCTCATCGAGAAAAAAGGCGACGAATACCGCCAGACCTTTCGCGGCGAGGCGCCCACCACCGTAGAGGCGCCGTTTGAGGACGTGACAAGGGGCGTGCTCAACTCCGTGACCGAGATCGAGGAACTATCGGGCAGAAAGATCCTCAACGGGGAGAAGATTATAATGCCCGCGCAAGATGACGAAGGCGTTGACATATACGTATCTACGAGCAGCGCGGGCGGCGGGCTTCAGATGATGGTCGCCGGTGCCGTCAAGAGCATGAGTGCCCAGAGCGCGCAGAGGGCGGCGCTGGGCGCCGGCGCCATAGTCACGGACGTCATAGCCTCCAACGACAAGAGGATGCCGCACGAGAGAATCGAGCTCATACGCCTCATCAGGCCCGACATGATACTCCTCTCAGGCGGCACCGACGGCGGCACCGTCTCACACGTGGTGGAACTGGCCGAATACATCGCAGCCGCCAACCCCAGAGCGAGACTCGGTACTACATTCAAACTGCCCGTCGTCTACGCCGGAAACAAGGACGCCAGGGAAAAGGTCCGTGAGACCTTAGATGACAAGACCAGCCTGCACATTACCGACAACATACGCCCCACGCTCGATACCGAAAACCTGATGCCCGCGCGTCAGGCCATACAGCAGCTCTTCCTTGAGCACGTAATGGCACATGCCCCCGGTTACAAGAAACTGATGGCATTTACCTCCGCCCCGATAATGCCCACCCCCGCTGCAGTCGGCGCAATAATCGAAAACGCCGCCAAAACGGATAACATAAACGTGGTGGGCGTAGACATAGGCGGGGCGACCACGGACGTCTTCTCCGTCTTCGACGGCGTCTTCACCCGCACGGTGAGCGCCAACCTGGGCATGAGTTACAGCGTGTCGAACGTACTGGCAGAGGCCGGGGTTGAGAACATAATGAGATGGGTCCCGTTCAGCATAGACGAGTCAGACCTGCGCAACAGGATTAAGAACAAGATGATACGGCCCACAACAATACCTCAACTGCTCGAGGAACTGAAGATTGAGCAGGCCATCGCCAGAGAGGCCTTGAGGCTTGCGTTTGAGCAGCACAAGTCCCTGGCAGTCAAATTGAAGGGCGTTCAGAAGGTCAGGGACATATCCCATGCATTTCGCGCCGAAGAGGATGAGACGCTGGTCAATATGCTCGAGCTTGATTTACTGATAGGAAGCGGCGGCGTGCTATCGCACGCCCCGCGGCGCTCGCAGGCAATGCTGATGCTTATAGACGCCTTCGAGACGCTGGGCGTTACGCGCATCGCCGTCGACAGTATTTTTATGATGCCGCACCTGGGCGTACTCTCCACCATCAGCCCCGACGCCGCCCAGGAGGTCTTTATAAAGGACTGCCTTGTGCACCTGGGCACGTGCGTCTCCGTCATCAACACCAGGAAGATGGGCGAGAAATGCCTGAAGGTAAAGCTCTCTATGCCGGGTGGAAAGGTTATAGAGGACGAGCTTACGCATGGAGAGGTAAAACTGTACCCGCTCTCCGCCGATGAAGAGGCCGAGATAGAGGTAAACCCCACCAGACGCTATGACCTCGGCAGAGGGAAGGGCTCGGCAATCAAGGAAAAGGTACGGGGAGGAGTGGTAGGCCTTGTGATTGACGCCAGGGGCAGGCCCTTGAGCATACCTGCCGCAGGGGGTAAGGGCGTGGACCGGCTCAGAAGCTGGGCCAGGGCCTTTGACGCATACCCTGACTGACAGACCCCTAAATAGAAAGATCTATATATGGCCCACGCATATACGCCTGGACTGAGGGTGGCGGAAAACACGATGGTGCGGAAGAACCGTGTCCTGCCGCTGCCGGGTAAGACCCTTGTCAACACTGGCGACAGGGTCGAGGCGGAGACCATCGTGGCACGGACGGAGATGCCGGGTAAGGTTTTCTCCGTCAACGTGGCGGGCCGCCTCAGCATACCACCCGGCGACGTAAAAAAATATATGCTCAAGAGCGAGGGCGACCCCGTCGAAAAGGACGGCATAATTGCGGAGTCAAAGTCGTTTATATCGTGGCTCAAGGCCTCCTGTTTCTCACCGGTTACCGGGACCATAGAGAGCATTTCGACCATTACCGGCCAGGTGCTGCTGAGGGAGCCCCCCAAGCCGCTCGAAGTACCCGCATACATAAACGGCATGGTGGTTGACGTAACGGAAGGCGAGGAGGTAGTGGTTGAAACCCTTGCCACCTTTATTCAGGGCATCTTTGGCATAGGCGGCGAGATGGTGGGGCCGCTGGAGATAGCCGTAAACTCGCCCGATGAACAGTTGACGCCGAACGGCATCAATAAAGAGCACAACGGCAAGATACTGGTCGGCGGCTCGCTGGCGCGCATGGACGCACTTGAGAAGGCCATAAAGACCGGTGTCAAAGGCATCGTAGTGGGAGGTATCTACGACGAAGACCTGAAAGAGCTCTTGGGGCACGACCTCGGGGTGGCGATTACAGGCTCCGAGCACATCGGCCTCACACTTGTGGTCACAGAAGGGTTCTCGGGCATAAACATGGCCCAAAAGACCTTCGAGCTTCTTAAAAAAAATGCCGGGGCCAAGGCCTCCATAAACGGCGCCACCCAGATACGCGCCGGCGTCTTGAGACCTGAGATAATAATCCCGCACGGCGCCGGCCAAACGGGCAACCCCCCCGGGCCCGAAGAGGCAGAGGTGGGCGAAGGCATGAAGCCCGGCGATACGGTGCGGATAATACGGGAGCCCTATTTTGGGACGATAGGAAAGGTGGATGAACTGCCCGTTCAGCCACAGGCGATAGAGACAGAGACCGAGGTCAGGGTCGTTAAGGTAAAACTGCCCGACGGTTCGGATGTCCTCATACCACGGGCAAACGTGGAAGTGATTCAACTCTAAAAAACGTTTTGGTGCTGAAACGAAGATGAGATTAATCGTCTCTTTGCTGTGTGTCTTCATAACGGTCGTTTTCCACGGTACGGGCGCGATGGCGCAGTACCTGGAACAAGAATTTACGGAATCGACCCTGCCCGAAGAGCTGAGGGCCTTTGACGTCCCGGACGACGCGGGCGGCAGCATCGGTCTCAGCTGGAAGGCATCGCCGGCCGACTCACCCGACGTAAGCTACATAGTCTACGTCTCAACGTCCGAAAACGGCCCCTGGCAGGAGGCCGCCAGAATCACGTCAACCACCGGTTACAAGAGCGATGCCCCACAGTACTTCGGTTTCCGCAAAAAGCAAAGAAACCACCACTTTGTAGAGATTCAACTGCAGAAAATCCTGCCCGGCTCCAACGTTGAAAAACCATATTATTTCAAGCTGGCCGTTGTAAAAGGGGATTCTGTCAAGGAATTTGACGAGGTAGTGTCGGCGCGGGCCAAGGGCAACTGGTTCAACATGTCGAAACTCAACAACCTCATCATTATGGTCGTGTTTTCGGCGCTGGTGCTGTATTTTATCTCTCATGCCAGAAGGCATCCGGGGATGTTCCTCAGGAAGATAAGCGGCCTTGAGGCGGTGGACGAGGCGCTGGGAAGGGCCACTGAGATGGGCAGGCCCGTACTGTTCGTCCACGGCCTGACACCGATAGGAAGTATATCCACCCTGGCAGCCATAAACATCTTGAGCCGTATCGCCACCAGGGTGGCAGAATACGATACGGTGCTCAAGGTCGTGAACAACGACCCTATCGTCATGACCGTCAGCCAGGAGGTCGTGAAGGAGTCGTACCTGGAGGCGGGAAGGCCCGACGCCTACAATCAGGACAACGTGGTCATGGTGGCCTCGGAGCAGTTCCCGTACGTGGTCGCCGTGGCCGGCATAATGACCAGGGAGAAGACGGCCGCCAATTTCTTTATCGGATTTTTCTACGCCGAGTCGCTGCTTCTGGCCGAGACCGGCGCAACCACGGGGGCCATACAGGTGGCCGCGACAGACTCGTACACCCAGCTGCCGTTCTTCATAACCACCTGCGACTACACCCTGATGGGCGAGGAGCTTTATGCCGCAAGCGCCTATCTCTCAAGGGAACCCATGCTCCTCGGCAGCCTGCGCGCACAGGATATAGGCAAGGCCGTTGTTATAGGGGCGATATTCTTCGGGACCATACTTTCAAGCTCTGGAATAAATTTTATTACACAACTGTTCACGGGTTTTTAACCCCGGAAACATTCGTGGAGGGAGGTAAACGTGACCTTCTTGAGAAGGACAATACCGCTGGCCATATGCTTTGTATTGGGCATAACGATTGCCTTTCAGTACTACGTGCCCAACCAGCACTCGAGCGCCTTCCTGGAGCTGATGACACGGTGGGACAAGATAATTGCGGGTTTTGCCGTCTTTATCGGCGCCTACAGCCTTTTCCACCTCCACTTCAGCCGGATCAAGTTTAAGGCCGCCGGATGGGGCTACAGCATCTTTGTCTTCATAGGCGCCGGTATAATGCTGTTCTTCGGGTTCTATAACGAGGGCGAGGGGTTATTGGCGGACAAACAAGAGGGCAGCATGTTCGACTGGCTGTACATCTACGTCCAGGTGCCCGCAGGCGCGACCATATTCTCCATCCTTGCCTTCTTTATGGCGTCGGCCGCCTACCGTACGTTCAGGGCCAGGACGGTCGAGTCGGCCCTGCTGCTGGTGGCGGCGATTATAGTCATGCTGGGCAGGGTGCCGCTGGGGGCGCTTATATCCCCATACCTCCCGCTGGCAGCCGACTGGATAATGAGCGTGCCCAACCTGGCCGCAAAGAGAGGAATATTGCTAGGGGTAAGCCTCGGTGCAATCGCCACCTCTATAAAGATAATCTTCGGCATCGAGAGACAGTACCTGGGGGGAGGAGACTAGTTTGCTCGATAAGTTTGTGAACATTGACAGGCGTATAATATTCGTCCTGGTGGCGATTGCGGTAATCGTCTCGCTGTTGCTGACGTTCCGTCTGCCCATACCCCCTACGCCCCCGGTGCTCAGTATCTATAATACGATTGAAGACCTCCCGCCCGACTCACACGTGCTTATAGCGTTCGACTACGACCCCGCGGCCATGGAGGAACTCCAGCCCATGGCCGTGGCCCTGCTGCATCATTTATACAGTAAAGACCTGAAGGTGATCGGTCTTACGCTGTGGCCCGGAGGAACCGGACTCGCCGAGCAGGCGCTCGTGACCTTGGCCGGGGAATACAATAAAAAGAGCGGCGAAGACTTCGTCTTTCTGGGCTATAAACCGGGAGTCGCCTCGCTCATTATAAACATGGGCGAAAACCTCCATACCGCGTTCCCCACCGATTTCTACGGTAACGACACCCAGACCCTCCCGGCCCTTCGGGGCGTGCATTCGCTTAAAGACATAGACTACGTCATCGACCTCGCCGCAGGCGCAAGCGCCGAGACGTGGATTGCGTTCGGCAAGGAGAAGTACAAGTTCGACATGGCCGTGGGCTGCACGGCCGTCATCGGCCCCGACCTCTATCCCTTCCTCGACTCGCGCCAGATAAACGGGCTGATGGCGGGTCTCAAGGGCGCCGCCGAGTATGAGGTGCTGGTAGGGTTTCAGGCAAACGCCGTTGAAGGCATGAGGCCGCAGAGCGTGACGCACGCACTGGTAGTGGTCTTCATTATATTCAGTAACGCCGTGTTCTTTGCAAGCGGCGGGTGGCGCACCACGCGCAAGAGACTTGGGGGGGCGGGCAGATGAACAGGAGCGTAGACTTCTGGATACTGGTCGGGACGCTGGCCGCCTTTACGGCGGTCAACATCTTCCTGTTCCTCTACGGGGGTTTCAGGATAGACTGGGACAGCTTCGGTATCGTCATCGCCGCCGGACTGACCCTTATAATGTACAGCTTCCTGTACAAGGACAACCCCGCCTTCAAGATTGGCGAGAATCTTTATGTAGGCGTGGCGCTCGGCTATACCGTAATAATAACCTGGTTCAACGCCCTTAAACCGGATATCTACGAACCCTTCTTTGTGCCCTTGTTCACAGGGACCGCCAGACCGGAGTATCTGGTAGTCGTGCCCGTGATACTGGGCATATTCATGGTGCTGAGGATATCGACGCGTCTGGCCTGGCTGAGCCGGTGGTCGTTTGCCTTTGTGGTGGGGCTGGGCGCGGGGCTTACCATCCCCAACTACATACACACGTTTATACTCAGGCAGATTGAGCCCTCGATGCGGCCCCTGTTTGGCGGCAACGAGACGGTGTTTGCCAGCGTGAACGGAATATTCATCCTGGTAGGGGTCGTTACCGTCCTCCTGTACTTCTTCTTCTCCATAGAGCACAAGGGGCCGGTGGGCGTGGCCTCGAAGATAGGCATCTATTTCCTGATGGTAAGCTTCGGCGCGTCGTTCGGCTACACTGTGATGGGCCGTATGAGCCTTTTGATAGGCCGTATGATATTTCTCCTCAGAGACTGGCTGGGCGTGTTGCACTGATGATCAGATTGTAGCCGCTCGATTCATCGAGCATAATTTGCGGGGGGCGTCACAAAGAGGGGTAATAAAGGCTTTTCTCAAAAGAAAGGCAAAAAAAGACACTGCATGACGGGACCTCTCCTAAGGGTCAAGGACCTTAAGACCTACTTCTTCGTCCACCCGGAGATAGTGAGGGCGGTGGACGGCGTCAGCTTCGACATAAAAGGCGGCAGGACGCTTGCCGTGGTGGGCGAGAGCGGATGCGGAAAGAGCGCCATGGGCCTGTCCATACTCCGGCTCGTACCGAGACCGCCGGGGAAGATAGTGGGCGGCCAGATACGCTTTAAGGGTAAAACACGCCTGCTCGCCCTGCCTGAGAAGGCCATGCGCCGCATTCGGGGCGATGAGATTTCCATGATATTCCAGGACCCCCTCAGCTCCCTCAACCCCCTCATGACCATCGGCGAGCAGGTCATGGAGACCATCCTCCTCCACACGTCCAGGGGCAAGAGGAAGGCCCGGGACGATATTACCGAAATGTTCGCCCGCGTGGGGCTGCCCGACCCCGAGGAAAAATTTTCAAGCTTCCCGTTTGAGCTTTCGGGCGGTATGCGGCAGAGGGTGATGATTGCCATGGCCCTTGCCTGCAACCCTGCCTTATTGATAGCCGACGAGCCCACCACCGCGCTGGACGTCACCATTCAGGCGCAGATAATCGCGCTGCTCAAGAGACTGCAACGGGAAACAGGGATGGCCGTTCTGCTTATCACGCACAACCTGGGCATCGTGGCCGAGATCGCAGACGACGTGGCCGTCATGTACGCCGGAAAACTCGTGGAATACGCCAGCGTCCGTGCGCTTTTCGGCAGGAAACTGCACCCGTACACCCGGGGGCTCTTCAAATCGCTGCCACAGCTGTCATCCAGGGGGAAAAAACTCTACAGTATCGCAGGCTTCGTGCCCGACATGGCCAGGCTCCCAAGGGGCTGCAGGTTCGAGCCCAGATGCCCCGACGTACATGACCGCTGCCGGAAGAAGGAACCCGAACTGAAGGACGTAAGCGGCCCACACAAGGTGGCCTGCTGGTTATATGAATAAAAAAATGGCGAGCGCACCAGCATCAAAAAAGACTTCGACAAGACGCAAGATTGAGAACGGCCCTCTGATAAGGGTCAAGAATCTCAAGAAATATTTCCCCGTCCATACGGAAAAATTCTTCCACAGGCAGACAAGATACGCCAGGGCGGTTGACGGCGTGAGCTTTGAGCTGGGGCGGGGCAAGACGCTCGGGCTGGTGGGCGAGAGCGGATGCGGAAAGACCACCATGGGCAGGACCCTGCTAAGGCTCGAAGAACCCACCGCCGGGAGCTTTTTCTTTGATGGAAATCCCGTATTTGACCTTAAAAAAGAAGACATGCGGCGATTGAGGCGCCGGATGCAGATAATCTTCCAGGACCCCTACAGCTCGCTTAATCCGCGTCAGGCGGTGGGCAGCATAATAGGCGAGGCCATGAAGATCCACCGCATCGGGAGCCGCCGCGAGAGGAGGGAGAGGACAGAATGGATACTCACCAGGGTGGGCCTCCTCCCCATGGACGTAAACCGCTACCCGCACGAGTTCAGCGGGGGCGGCAGGCAGAGGATAGCCATCGCCCGCGCCGTCGCCATCAGGCCCGACTTTATCGTATGCGACGAGCCGGTATCCGCCCTGGACGTCTCCATACAGGCGCAGATAATAAACCTGCTCGAAGAGCTGCAGGGAGAGTTCCAGCTCTCATACCTGTTCGTGGCGCATGACCTCCACGTGGTGAGGCACATAAGCGACGAGGTGGCGGTTATGTATCTTGGCAAGATAGTGGAAAGGGCATCCACGGACGAGCTCTTCGAAGCGCCGCTCCACCCCTACACCCGCGCCCTGCTTGCCGCCGTCCCCAGGACCGAACCCGGGGCCGACAACGGCGGCAGGGTGATACTGGGCGGCGACATACCCTCGCCACTTAACCCGCCCAGGGGCTGCGCCTTCCACACCCGCTGCCCGGAAGTGATACGCGATTGCGCGAGACTGGTACCCAGGCACAGAGAGATATCAGAGGGACATTGGGTGAGCTGCATCAGGGTATGAAACGTCCGGTGTGTCTTGGGGTATTTACCTGACAGCTACTTTATAATTAAGTGAAAAAAATTCCAAAATATCTTGTTGCAATCTCTGATAATTCTGATAATATGTCCTTTCAGTAGACGTATTGTCGTGTCAGAAACCACAAAGGCCCAACAGTACTCTGGCTTTTGTGGTTTTTTTTTTAGGAGTAGATGTTTTTTAAACTGTAAAGGAGATGTAATCGTATGTCTAGCGGTATAGTAAAGTGGTTTAACGACTCAAAGGGATTTGGTTTCATTGCCCCGGACGACGGCGGTAAGGACGTATTTGTTCACCACAGCGTTATTGAGGCAGAAGGGTTTAAGTCCCTGGCCGAAGGCGACAAGGTGGAGTTTGAGGTCGTTGAGGACACAAAGGGCCGGAAGGCAACCAAAGTAGTCAAGACGTAGTATCTGCTGTTGCACGTTCCTACGCTATAATACACTACATCCTATAGATATGGGGTTGCTTATAATAGAAGAATTATAGCGTAGGGGCCTGAGAAGCCCGTGGTGAAAGTGAAAGTGAAAGAGGAAACCCACTCTTTTTTGTACCTTCCCCAACATTATCCCCCTTTAGACACTAAGTTATCGACTTAGCCGCCTCATGGTCCTCGTCCGTTCGAGGGTGTACCGAAATGCTTACCTGATAGTTACAAGGGTGGGTGGGGGACCCTTTGCCCACATATTGCCCATAAAGGACCCTTCAAAAGCTGCGGGTAATACATAACAACATTAAAACTAGACCGGTCTAAGGGGGCAGGTCGTTACCAATACCTGGATACGATGTTACTGTGTTAAACGAAAGACTAACTAAAATGAAAACGGTTGTTAGGTTCTTGCTTCATCTAACACTGATTTTAGTCCCCAAAATTGGCCACTACGATAGGGCAAGAGATCATTAATGAGTGTGTGCACCCCTTCTTTTGTCGTCTCATTTTTGTAGAGTTCCTTAAACGCATCGAAAACCTCCTCGTCCATATGAAGCCATGTTCTAATCGGCTCATGTTTTGCTACTTCTTCAAGAAGACAAGCACGCAAAATTGCGAGTGTATCTTCTGGCGCCTCTCTAGCAAATTCCGCGAGTGAACGCGTCAATCCATATTCCCACTCGACGTACCCCTCTGTTTTTTCTAATGTTTGGCGTGTATGCTTGGCAAGCCATTTTGTATCTAGTGCATCACCTTCTACACTAATCCAATAACCAAATCCCGTCAGCACACCAACACTACAATTTTCAAGTGCCCAATCCCAGAAGTTCTTAAGTTTTTCTATATCAACGTTATTGCATTTTATCAATTCTGCAGCTGCCTTTCGTGAAATAGAATGGCGACCAATAAACGAAATAAATTCTTTGTGACGCTTTAAGTTTTCTGTATTCCAGAAGGTTTTGAATAGATCATGCTCAAACCCAAACTTTGGGAAATGCACAAAGGCGAG
>JAZGAY010000032.1:0-5034 GCA_036475985.1 Candidatus Brocadiales bacterium | reverse complement strand
CGCTGATAATGCCGTCTTCTGCCATCTGTCCCAGCAGTTTAACGGCCTGGGGATAGCTCACGTTAAGCCTTTCTTGAAGATGTCTTTCGTCGCACCTTCCAGCATCGAGTACAATTCTAACCGCCTCGTTATAAAGCGGGTCGCTTCTGTCTTCTTTCTTCGCCTCGAGTTTCCATTCTCTTAGCTCCGAAGAAAACTCCGGCTGTGCCTGCCTCTTGAGGAATCCTACCACCCTTTCAACCTCTTCGTTGCTGGTATACGTGCCCTGAACCCTCACCAGCTCGGAGGTACCGGGCGGCATAAACAACAAGTCGCCCTCTCCCAGGAGGTTTTCCGCACCGTTCTGGTCAAGCACAGTCCTTGAATCTACCTTTGAGGCCACGAGGAAGGAAATCCTCGCAGGGAGATTGGACTTTATCAGGCCCGTAACGACGTCAACGGAAGGACGCTGAGTAGAGACTATCAGGTGAATGCCCACGGCTCGCGACTTCTGTGACAGTCGTGTAATAGCAGTCTCTACCTTCTTCGAGGCCGCCATCATAAGGTCGGCAAGCTCGTCTATTATTATCACTATGTACGGCAGGTGGCAGACTTCAGGGTCGATGTAGCTGCCGGCACCCAACCTCTTCTTGAGACCGCTCTTTCCCAATTTGTTGTATTCTGCAATGTTTCTCACGCCGACCCGTGCCAGCAGCCCGTAACGCTCGTCCATCTTGTTCACGGCCCATTCAAGCACGGCCTGCGCCTCTTTGATGTCGGTGACCACCGGGCTGATGAGGTGCGGCACGTCCTTAAAGGGAGAGAATTCCACCAACTTCGGGTCTACCAGCAGTAGTTTTAAATCCTCCCGGGACATCAGGTACAGGATGCTGAGGATAAGCGAGTTCAGACAGATGGACTTGCCCGAACCCGTGGTACCGGCGATAAGGAGATGCGGCATGCCCGCAAGGTCGCAGTAAATGGGATAACCCGTTATGTCTCTCCCCAGGGGCAGCGGGATTGCGCTTTCTTCCAGATTGACCTTGCCTTCCTGAATAATCTCCAGGAGTTCCCTCAACCCTACGTGCCTTCTCTTCCGGTTTGGCACCTCGATGCCTACGGTAGACTTCCCCGGCAGCGGCGCCACCACCCGTACACTGCGGGCCTTTAGTGCCATCGCCAGGTCTTCGGAAAGCGACATGACCCTGGAGACCTTGGTGCCCGGCGCAAGTTCAAGTTCATACATGGTTATGGCAGGACCTGTCTCAAAGCCGACCACCTGTGCGACCACGTTAAACTGAGCCAACGCGTCTTCCAGCACCGCGGCCCTCTTTTTCAGGGCTCCCTCGTCTTCCACGTCCCCCGTGTCGGCGCGTTCGTTAAGCAGGTCGAGGGGCAACAACAGCGTTCCAGTCTCTGAACGTGCAGGCTCGGCGGGTTTCTCTTCTGAAACGGGTTTCTTGTCACGCTCCTCTTTAATAAAAGCCCGTCTGGATGCCCTATTTTTCTTGATCCGCTTGACCAGGGCCGAGACGCTTTCAACCGGACTTACGCTAAAGAGGAGAATACTCGAGGTCAGGAATCCAAACGTCAGGAATACACAGGTACCGGCAAGGCCAAAGCTGTAAAGCAATCTGCTGGAGGCTGCACCGCCCAACACCCCTCCATCCCATCCGATGGCACCCGCGTTCGGCAGGATGTGTCCCATTAATGAAAACACGAGGGCGATGGAGACAACAAACATGAGTCCGCCAATCGCCTTTACCCACAGGTCCTCTACCCTCCCGCGCAACAGCAGAACCGCCCCCCAGGTCCCAAACAGCCCGATAAGCGGGAAGGTGGCGACGCCCAACCACGAAAGACCGTAACCTGCAAGCGCTGCACCAACCCGACCGCAAAGGTTCTTTACGGTACTGTTCTCAGGATAATCGGCAAACGGGGGGTCTGACGCATGATAGGTTATCATACTGATAAGGGCAAAGACCGCAAAGAATATCAGAAATACCGCCAGAGACACATTTAGTAGTTTCCTTTTGTCCATTTGCCTTACACCCCTGTGTGACCAAAGCCGCCATCGTTTCTCTTGGTCACTTCCAGCTCCTTTACCTCGACGAACTCAGCCCTTACTACGGGTTGAAAAACCAACTGCGCGATGCGCATGCCGCGGTTTATCTTGACGGGGTCTTTCCCCAGATTGCACAGAATAACGCATATCTCCCCGCGATAATCGTTGTCTATCGTCCCGGGGGCATTGACTATTGAAAGCCCGTGCTTCAGGGCCAGCCCGCTCCGTGGCCTCACCTGGGCCTCGTAACCTGGCGGGAGCTCTATGAACACCCCCGTGGGAACCGCCATTATCGCGGACGGCTCCAACACCCCATCTCCATCAACGGCCGCATACAGGTCTGCACCGCTCGCCCCGGCGCTCATGTATTGAGGGATGGGAAGGTCCTTACAACCCTCTCCTCGCTTTATATTAACCCTTACTACCCTTTCCACTGACCTGTTTCTCTGCCTCTTTCTCTGCGGGTGCCGGCTGCTCTCGCGAAAGTGCTTCCAATTCCCTCTTTACCGCGTTCACTATGTCTTCAACGGGCGCAAGACGCCCAACACCTATCTTGCCCGAAGACAGACGCCCCTCAACAGGACCTATAAACTCGTACCCTATTCCCTCAAGCCTTGAGATATTGGCCTGCACCAAAGGGTGGTGATACATGTTGTCGTCCATCGCGGGGGCTACTATCACCCTGGCGCGGGAGGCAAGAAGCGTGCACGTGAGTACGTCGTCGGCCACTCCAGATGCAATTTTGCCGATAATGGCGGCAGTTGCCGGCGCCACCAGAATCAGATCCGCCCTGTCGGCCAGGGAGACATGATAGGGGTCGTGTACCTCCGGTCTTCCGAAAAGACCCGTAACGACCTCGTTCTTTGAGAGTGTGCGAAACGTAAGCGGGGTCACGAAACGCTGAGCCGGTTCCGTCATGACCACCACCACGTTTACCCCGGACTTCACCAGGGCCGTCGTAATCTCGCAGGCCTTATACGCTGCGATACTCCCCGTCACCCCGAGTATTACAGTATGCGACACTTTACCTCCCAAGCCCCAGTATGTTGCAAATCTCGTCTAAGGCCTTTTCCACACTGTCGTTCACGACATGATGTTTATAGCTAGAGGAGAACCGGAGTTCATCCTTGGCTATCGCAAGCCGCCTGGCAATGTCTTGCTCTTCGTCGGTATTCCTCCCGGTAAGACGCCTCTTAAGAACCTCCTCGTCCGGCGGAAGGATGAAGATGGAGACGGTGTCAGGATATTTCTTCATTACCTGAAGCGCCCCCTGAACGTCTATCTCAAGCAGATATACGAGCCCCTCTTCCAGGGCCCTCTTCAACGGTTCGGCAGGAGTGCCGTACAGGGTTCCCTTATACAGGGCGTGTTCGACAAACCTCTCTTCCTTTATTTCCTTCTCGAATTCCTGCTCGCTGACAAAGTGATAATCCCGGCCCTCCTCCTCCGTTGGGCGCGGCGGCCTGGTGGTTACCGAGACAGACAACTTCACGCCCGGATTCTTGATCAGTTCACGGCAAATGGTGGTCTTGCCCGAACCCGATGGGCCGGAGATTATTACCAATTTACCCTTTTCGTCGCCATTATTATTCGACATTAAAGACCTGCTCTTTTATCTTCTCTACTTCCATCTTTATGTCGATAACGATTCGAAGCATATCTCCGTCAGAGACCTTGGAACCCATTGTATTGGCCTCCCTGAACATCTCCTGTATTATAAACTCCTGTTTCCTCCCCGAAGGCGCATCTTCCCTGATGGCCTCCTCCAGCTGGGAGATGTGACTCCCCAGCCTGGTAATCTCTTCGGCTATGTCGGCACGCTCCGCAAAGAACGCCACTTCTCTGGCCAGTTCACCATCGGATAGTTCCACGTCTACGCCCTGCAACAGATTAGACACCCTCTTTCTCAGCCTGTCCCGGTAGCCGCTCACAACCTCGGGCGCTCGCTTTTCCAGCACGTCGAGCATGCGCGTTATGCGCTCCTTAGAGGAAACGATGTCTTCTTCAAGAACCCCGCCTTCCTGCACGCGCATGCCCATCAGCTCGTCCAGGGCCGAATTTATCAGCTTCTCAAATACCGGTACCAACTCCGCCAGGTCGTTTTCCTGCACCTTGACCCTCTCACAGATACCGGGAAGCGAGAACAAGGAGGCCAGGGGCACATCTCCTTCTGGCCCTAATTCTTCTCGTAGCTCTTTCAGGGAACCATAATAACCTTTAAGTGTTTCAAGATTGACCTGGAACCCCGGCAGCTCTTGAAGGAGCCTGCATTCAATGTCCATAAATACGCTGCCACGTGAGAGCCTGTTCTTCAATATCTTCTCCCACTGCTCCCGGTACGCCAAGAGCGAGTCGGGTAGTTTGGTGCTTACCTTCAGAAACCGGTTATTGACAGAACGTATCTCAACCGTAAGAACGGCATTATCGTCCTTACTCTCGGCCCTGCCGAAACCAGTCATGCTCCTTAGCATATTGCCTCCAATAACGGCTATCTGTGCCCCCAGTTATTTCTCGGGGGATTCCGTTTGCTCCTTTTCCTTCGGCGCAGGTTTCCCTTGAGCCTCTTTCTCCGCCGCTACTTCTTGCCAGCCTAGTGCGGCGCTTGCCGGCTTCTCTTCTCCGGGCGTTGCTGCAGGGGCCGCCCCGGGGGCAGGAGGATGTCCCGGCGGTAACCCCTCCGCAGGAGGATGTCCTGGCGGGAGACCTTCCGCGGGCGGATGTCCCGGCGGGAGATCAACCGGCGGATGACCGGCCGGCATCCCGCTTGTGGGCGCGACAGTAGTTTTTTCAACAACAGTAACATTTGAGATCTTTGTCAGACATATGGTGCTGACTATGAAGACCGCGCCTATCAGGTAGGTAAGCTTACCGAGAAACGTACTTGACCTCGTACCAAAGCTAGACTGGTCCTGTAGACCACCCATGGCAGCCAGCCCGCCACCCTTGCCTGCCTGCAGTAGTATGCACCCTATAAGCACCATGCTCGTTAT
>JAZGAY010000031.1:0-4993 GCA_036475985.1 Candidatus Brocadiales bacterium | reverse complement strand
CTCACATAACCCGTAACCCATCGTCTCGGCGGGCCATTCAGACGGCTCCCATTTTTCGCCCGCATGTATCTGTAATTCTCCCCTTCCCATATTGCCGGCAAGCTCATCCGTCCAGCCGATTATCCTCTCGGCCAGAACTACCGTCTCGACACCACGGGCCAACGTCCTGCCCAGCGTGGAGAAAAGCGCCTCGGCAGGGACGTCAAGCTTTTTGAGCGCACCGTCTATAAGCTCCTTTACCCTCTCATGACCCGATGCATAGGCGACCAGCATCCTCGCCAGCGGCCCCACCTCCATCGCCCTTCCCTCATATCGTGGGGCCTTCAACCAGCTGTACTCTCCGTCCGTACCAATCTCTTTATACGGGGGTTTCGGCCCGGTATATCTCGGCGTGGTTTCGCCCTCGAACGGGTGTCTTCCTTCCTCGTCACCACCGGAATATTCAAACCACGAGCGGGCCACGTATTCAGCGATCTTTTTCTGGTCCACCGGGTGCACCTTACCGAGATTTTCTTCAAGAATTATCCCGGCAGGTATGTATACGTCCCGCGGGTTATCGCTCATAGGGAACTCACCGTACGACATATAGTTCCCGACACCCCTGCCGATCGACGCCCATTCTTTATAAAAGGATGCGATAGCCAGCAGGTCGGGCAGGTAGACCTTTTCCACCAGTGTCTTGGCCTTAACGGCCAGGTCTCTAATGACGGCAATAGTGCCGGCGTTCAGCGCGTCCTCGCTCTTCGGGTCGACGGGTGTGGACACGCCGCCTACAATCAATGACTGAAGGTGCGGGTTCTTGCCGCCGAGGATTGCATGTATCCTTATAAAATCCTTCTGCCAGTCGAGCACCTCCAGGTAGTGGGCGACCGCGAGCAGGTTTGCCTCCGGAGGAAGCTTATAGGCCGGGTGTCCCCAGTAGGCGTTTGAGAACGGTCCCAGTTGCCCGCTTTCTACAAATTTCTTGAACCTGTCCTGTATCCCCTTAAAGTACACCTTCCCGGATGGCTGCCAGTCTGATATCGACCCGGCAAGCGCTGCGGTCTTTGCGGGGTCGGCCTTCAGGGCGGATGTGATGTCAACCCAGTCAAGGGCATGGAGGTGATAAAAGTGGATGGGATGGTCATGTACAAACTGCGCGGCGTTGATGATGTTTCTTATAAGACGGGCCGTGGGGGGGATACGAATATCCAGGGCATTCTCCACTGCACGAATCGACGCCATGGCATGTACCACGGTGCAGACGCCGCATATCCTCTGTGCAAATAGCCAGGCGTCTCTGGGGTCCCTGCCCTTCAGGATTATCTCTATGCCGCGGAACATGGTCGCACACGAGAAGGCGTCCGTGACGCGATGCTTCTCGGTGTCTACCTCCACCTCTATACGCAGGTGACCTTCGATCCTGGTTATGGGGTCTACGACTACCCTTGCGATTTTTCGCCCTCCCCGTCTTTCTTTTCTTGTTGTTTCCGTATGATTCTATCCCTGACCCAGCTCCCCGCGCCGTGGAGCAAGAACAGACCGGCCGTCCCCGCTACCAGCCCCACTCCAATCTTGTCCACCGAGGTGGCCACGCCGAAGCCGGGTACGCCTGGGAGATGTTCGTAGAACGGAGACATGCTGTCCCAGAAATTCGGCTCCGCACAACCGATACAGGGGTGGCCGCTGCCGACAGGCCAGTTAGTCCCGTCATTCCACCGTACTTTTGGGCAGTTGTGAAACGTTGCGGGGCCCTTGCAGCCCATCTTGTACAGACACCCGCCCTTCCTGTGACCCTCGTCACCCCACTTCTCCACAAAATGCCCCGCGTCATAAGAACCGCGCCTCTCGCACGAGTCATGTATCCTCTTGCCGTAGGCAAAGAGCGGACGGTGTAGACGGTCCTTTGGCGGAATAGTGCCGAACGTCAACAGGTGTATCAGTGTGGCCGAGACGTTCACCACGTTTACCGGACAGGCGGGTAAATTAATAATGTTCTTCACGTCGGGCACTGCCTGTGCAACGCTCTTGGCGCCGGTGGGGTTCGGCTTCGCCATGGGAAGGCCGCCAAAACAGGCACACGTTCCCACGTTAATGACCGCCGCAGCATCCCTGCAAACCCTTTTGGTCCTCTCCAGAGCGGTCTCCCCACCAATAGTGCAGTAGACACCCCCTTCCGCCGTCGGTATGGAACCCTCAATAACCGCAATGTACTTGCCTTTTTCCTCTTCAACCGTTTTCCACAAGACTTCTTCGGCCTGGTGACCGGCAGCGGCCATAAGGGTCTCTGAGTAATTAATCGCAAGGACGTCAAGGATAAGTTGAGAGGCCGAGGGGTTGCTTGCGCGCAGGAATGACTCCGTATCAGCCGTGCAGCTCTGAAGCTCAAGCCATACGAGAGGAAGTCTTTTGGATGATTTCAGGGCCTTCTCGACCCTTGCCGCCGCCTCCCAGGGGAGGGCCAGTGTGCCCACCATAAAGGCGCAGAAGCCCAGGAAATCGCGGCGCGTCAGTCCCCTCTCCAGAAACTCCTTGTATATGGATTTCTCCATGATACACACTCCCCCCAGGTTGTCAGAGACGGCTACTTACTTAAGGTGCAAAATGCCGGAAATAATGTAATGAGACCTCTGAAGAACCAGGTATTTCTTAAGATTTCCTTTTGCGGAATCTTTTAAGAGAATTATATCATAAAGGTGCCCTGCTTTATGCCCATTTTTGCCAATTTCTTGATCTTACACATACTCTGGATACGCCACTATACCCTTAATAATATACCGTATCCCCCCCCACCATCGGTGTCAAGTCATGCACCATCAAGGACGGAGACACAAGGGAAACCCATATACTTAACCGTAAGGAACGGGATGCGCTTTTGGCTTGTTCAACGGGCCATACAAAGGCTATAATCACGGTCGCACTACATACGGGTATGCGTCTCAGGGAGATACTTGGCTTACAGTGGGAAGATGTGGACTTTAGAAATCAGGTTATCACGGTGAAGTATACAAAGAGCGGCAAGACAAGATACGTCCCAATGGTTGAGACTGTGCGTGAGGCCCTTAACAAAGAGAACGGCAGCCCGTATGTCTTTATTGATACCAGGACAGGCAAGCCGTTCAATCATATAAGACGTAGCTTTGACAACGCCCTGAAGAAAGCGGGTATTAAAGACTGTTGTTTCCACGACCTGAGGCACACGGCGGCAACGCTACTAACCAACGGAGATCCGGAAGCGGGTGTACCGGCCACAGACGTTGTGACGGCGAGTGAAATCTTGGGACACGCAGACATCAAGACTACCAGGAAGTGTAACACCCCTCACTAATGAACAAGCGATATGCGCTTACGAGGATGGAGGAGATTATAAACGGGAACAATACGGGAACAACGAGGGTGTTGCCAAATCCCGCCGTTAGTGTAAATGCTTGCAGAAACTAAAGATGGGGACGTAGCTCAGTTGGGAGAGCGCGGCACTCGCATTGCCGAGGTCGAGGGTTCGAATCCCTTCGTCTCCACCATACCCCTCAAACACTTACGATTGCGGTGCAACAAACGGTCTTGTTCCACTGTAGTGTAACTGTCAAGTAAACACACTCAAACATCCTCAAATAAGCAGGGGTCATGGAGAGGGCAACTCTCCACAGCTTCGTAATCTGTGGTCTCCTTGCTTGAAGGGATGGAACTTTAGGTTCGTCTCTCTGCCAGTCACTTCGGTGCCGTCTAAAAAGATTCTCTATCCCTTTACGTTTATCTTATTACGGCCTTTTCTACCTCTATATATCTAGGCAGTTCTGACAGGGGTTCGCCGTTCTCGCTCCATGATGGGACATGCTGTGGGTCTATCTCTAATGCCTTTTCGTAGCAGGCAAATTCTTCTTCGGGCGGTCTACCCATCTTGCCCAGGACCCAGCCCTTATTGCTCCACGTCTAGGTGTCCTTTTGATCAATCTCTAGTGCCTTGTCATAGCATTCAATAGCTTCCTGATACCTGCCCAGCCCGTCCAGGACCCTGCCCTTGTTGAACCATGCCGCGGCAAGCCTTGTGTCAATCCCCAGTGCCCTGTCATAACATACAAAGGCCCTCTGAGACCCGCCAAACTCGTCTAGAACCCCGATATTGTTGAGCCATGCCTCCGCAAGCTTTGGGTCTATCCCCAGTACCTTGTCGCTGCATTCAAAGGCCTCCTGATACATGGCCAGCACGGACATGGTCGCTGCGTTGTCGTATCCCAGCGTGAACAGGGACGCTCCTTTGTTGTACCATGCCTCGGCATAATTTGGGTCAATGTCCAGTGCCTTGTTGTAGCATTCAATGCTCCTCTGATACCAGCCCAAGTTGTCAAAGGCCAAACCCTTAATGTACCATGCCTCGGCGAACATTGGGTCTGTCTCCAGTGCCCTGTTGCAGCATTCAAGAGTCTCCTGATACATGCCCAGCGCTAACATGGCCGCCCCTTTGTTGAGCCACGCCTTGGCGTACTTTCGGTTAACATCCAGTGCCTTGTCAAAGCATTCGATGGCCTCCCGATGTCCGCCCAGGTAACCAAGGGTTGTACCTTTGTAAAACCATGCAGCGGCATTTTTTGGATCTATCTCCAAGGCCTTGTCGTAATATTCAATGGCCTCCCGGTACCTGCCCTGCTTGAAAAACACGGTGCCCTTTTCATTCCATGCCTCGGTATAATTTGGGTCAATCTTCAGTGCCTTGTTAAAGTGGATAAGTGCATCCTCATACCTTCGCTGCTTGAGTAGGGCTTTTCCTGTGTTTAAAAACTTTTGTGCAACCTGTGGTCGGGTAACCAGCGCGTGGGCGTCTTGTGGGCAAGACAGGATAATTGCCGTTATTGTGAAAAGGGTTAAAAATCTACCAGGCCTCGCCTGACCGTGCATTGCCGCACCTCACACCCGTTGGTAAGTCTATAAGCTCAGTGCAGAGAATAAAAAAACTTGCTAGCGACTGGTACGACACCACGTGGCCTTGCGTCGTCCATTTATGCGCCACCCTCTAAAG
>JAZGAY010000030.1:0-2620 GCA_036475985.1 Candidatus Brocadiales bacterium | reverse complement strand
AGAGTTTCGCCACCTTGTCAAAGGCCTCTCCTGCAGCATCGTCAAGCGTCGCTCCCAGTGGCCGGTGGTCGGTTTCGCTGTGGCTGAGGAACAGGCTGGTGTGTCCTCCCGATATTACGAAACTTATGGTAGGGAATCGAAGGTTTTCTCCATATTCCAGCCTGCTGGCGAGGATGTGGGCATGGAGGTGGTTGACCGCTATCAGGGGTACGTTCAGCAGCCATGAAAGGGTCTTTGCAGCGGTAAGACCTATGAGTAGCGCGCCGATGAGTCCCGGGGTGCTTGCCAGGGCCACTGCGTCTACGTCCTTAAGTCGCACGTTTGCGTCGCCAAGGGCCTTATCTATTGCCGGCAATATGGCCTCAATGTGTGCGCGGCACGCGATTTCGGGCACCACGCCGCCGAATCTTAGATGTAGCCGCTCCTGAGTGCTGACTACGTTTGACAGGGTCTTACAACCGTCATCTACTACCGCTGCAGAGGTTTCATCGCAAGAGGTTTCTATGCCGAGTATTAGCATTACTCACAGGGTTGGATTGTTAAGGAGCTTGGTGAAAAGCTGCTGGTCGTTTCTGAGGATGTCAAGCGCCCGCTCTAACTGGATGTCTATGGGTTCCTCCTCTGTGAGCGCGCCTTCTTGGCCATCGTCCGCCATGGGGGATTTAATGTTCTTTAGCCTGGCCATGAATTTATGCAGTTTTATCGTCTGTTCTTTGTCGAGTTCTACGACGACGTCCGGCTCTATTCCTATCTTGTGGATTAATGTGCCAGAGGGTGTGTAGTACTTGGCGGTTGTGAGTTTTATGGCACTTCCACCGCCCTCAACCGGCACCAGGCTCTGGACCGAGCCCTTTCCAAACGTCCTTGTACCCACAAGCAGTCCCCGCTTGTTGTCTCTTATTGCGGCGGCCACAATCTCAGCCGCGCTGGCGCTGCCGTTATTGATCAGTACAATCATGGGGAAGTTGGGAAAGGTCCCCTGCTTCTTTGCAGAATATATCTGGTTTTGGGAGGTGTCTTTACCCTTTGTGGAGACGATTATGTCGTCTTCGAGAAACTTGTCCGAGACATCAACGGCCACGTTCAAGAGGCCGCCGGGGTTAAACCTCAGGTCCAGGATGAGAGCCTCCATTTCCTCTTGCAAGAGGTCTGTAACGGCCTTTTCAAGCTCTTCGGCGGTGTCTTCTTGGAAACTGCTAACGGCTATGTAGCCTATTTTCTTGTCGCCGTCGATGATCCTGCTGCCTAACACACTTTTTAGCTGGACCAGACCTCTCTCTATGGTGATGTCTTCAGGTTCCGGGTCTTCGGGGTGAAGGACGGTAATGGTTACCTCCGTGCCAGTGGGACCTCTAAGCTTTTTTATGGCCTCTCTGAGGCTGATTCCCTCTGCGGATTCGGCTTCGATGCGTATGACCTTATCGCCCGCCATTATCCCGGCCCTGAATGCAGGCGAGTCCAGTATGGGGGTGATGACGGTTAATATGCCGTCCTGCACGGTGATCTCAATACCCAGTCCGCTGAATTCTCCTTCTGTTTCAATCCTGAGGTCTTCCATCTCTTCGGGCGTTATATATTGACTGTAGGGGTCGAGGTCCTGGAGCATTCCGCGGTATGCACCAGCCAGAAGGTCGCTGAGTTCCACCTCGTCAACGTACTTTTCCTTTATGAGCCTTACCACCTTTACCAGCTCTTCGTAGTTCCTGTAATAGTCCGTCTTCTTTTCGTCTGCCGGCAGAGGGCTGCTCAGGGTTACGAGCAGGAAGAGGATTAGGAGCAGGTGGCTTAATATGCGTGGTATGGGCATGGGAGTCACTATTTTCTGTTGTACGCCTTAAGGGCCGCTGCAGTTATATCGTCGGCGGTAAGGCAATACTCCTTAAAGAGCGTGTCGGGGTCGCCGGACTGGCCAAAGCGGTTGTCTATACCAATCATTTCCATGGGGACGGGGCATTCCTTTCCGAGTACCATGGCTACGGCACTGCCCAGCCCGCCGTCCAGGACATGCTGTTCAGCGGTTACCACGGCGCCGGTTTCCTTTGCCGCTTGGGTAATGGCCTCGTGATCCACAGGTTTTATGGTGTGCAGGTCTATGACGGACGCCTCAACACCCTTGGCCGAGAGCGCTTCGGCCGCTTCAAGGGCTGCCGCCACCATCATTCCACATGCGATAATGGCCACGTCTTTGCCGTTCCGCAGGGTTACTGCCTTACCGATTGAGAAGCTGTCTTGCTCCTCCGTTATGACCGGTACGGCCGCCCTGCCCAGTCTTATGTAGACCGGTCCTTTGTGGCGATATGCGGCTATTACCGCCTTCTTTGCTTCAACCGCGTCACAGGGGACGATCACCGTCATGGTGGAGATGACCCTCATCAATGCGAAGTCTTCTATACACTGGTGGGAGCTTCCGTCTGCGCCCACCGCAACCCCGCCATGGGTGGCGACTATCTTTACGTTCAGGCCGCTGTGACACACCGTATTGCGTATCTGTTCCCAGGCACGTCCGGTGGCAAAGATGCTGAAGGTGCTGACGAAAGACACCTTCCCACAGGTGGCAAGCCCCGCGGCGGTGTTCATCATGTTGGCCTCGGCGATGCCCATGTCAAAGAATCGGTCAGGG
>JAZGAY010000003.1:0-3532 GCA_036475985.1 Candidatus Brocadiales bacterium | reverse complement strand
TAGCGGGTGCCATGGGCATTCCGGAAGAGCAGCACTAAAAAAAGGAGGTTTTTGGAATGATCTATTATGCAGGATTAGTCCTTGCTATCGCCTTTGTGGCCATAGCAGCAGGTGGATGCGGCGCAGGCATGGGCATCACCGTAGCAGGGGCCCTTAATGCCATGGCCAGACAGCCGGAGATGATGAGCCGCTTCCAGTTGACGATGTTTATCGGTCTGGCCTTTATTGAATCTCTTACTATATATTCATTAGTAATCTCTTTCATCTTTTTAGGAAAGCTGCCTGCACCTGATGTTCTCCTTGAGTTAGTTAAACAGGGCACCAGGTAGAAGGAGGAAACAGCCTTGGAATTCTTTCGGGCCTTACACGTAGATTTTAAACTAGTTATTGTCCAGGCCGCCGGTTTTCTAATCGTCCTCTATCTCCTCAGGAGGTACCTCTTCGGTATTATCCTTGACCTACTTAAGGCCAGGAGGGAGGAGATTCAGGATACCTACGACAAGTCTGAACGGCACCATGAAGAGGCGGCGAACCTGAAGGCAGAGTACGAGAAAAAGGTCCTTGAGGCCGAAGAAGAGGCAGAACAAAAGCTTACAACCGCCGTGAAGGAGGCCAAGGCCCTGGGCACGGAGATAGTCGAAAATAGCCGGCAGGAGGCCGAGACAATAAAACAAAAGGCACAAGAGACGCTTGAGCTGGAGCGAAAAAAGGCGGCCGCAGAGATTAGAAACCAGGTGGTAAACCTCTCCATGCTGGCAACCGAAAGACTTATCGAACAGACCGTCAGCAAGGACAAGGCCGAACAACTGGTTGACAAGTTCATCGAAGACGTTGAGGGTCTCAAGTGACAGACAAGATACTTGCCACCGGATACCTTCAGGCGCTTTTCGAGCTGGCCAAAGCAAAGGACCTGGTTCCTCAAGTAACCAGTGACCTGGAGACCGTAGCCGGGCTTTTCAGGGAAAATGCAACGCTAGGGAAGATATTTCTCCACCCGGCCGTTACCAGAGACGAGAAAACGGCACTCGTCAAGAACGTCTTTGCGCCCCACGTAACCCCTCTTGTCAGGAACTTCTTGCTGCTAATCGTGTCAAAGCGGCGAGAGAAAATCTTGGACGACATTCTGGGGCAGTACCAGGCGATTGCCGATTTGGTTAGCGGGAAAGGCAGAGCCCTCGTAAGAAGCGCCATACCCCTCTCAGACGAAAAGCACGCAAGGATTAAGAAGGCCCTTGAGGACATGACACAGAAAGAAATAGAGATAGAGACCCAGGTTACCCCCGAAATTCTTGGCGGCGTAATCATTAAAATCGGCAATAAGGTTATTGACGGAAGTGTCTTCTCCCGCCTCAAGAACCTTAGAAGGAAACTGGTCGAGGTGGGAATAAGCTGACTCGTGCGGCAAACACCCATCCTTATAAAAAATACTGGCACTTTTTAGGATAGGAGCTGTTATCTATGACTTTGAAGCCTGATGAAGTAGCATCCATATTAAAAAAAGAGATAGAGGGATACGAGGAAAAACTCCAGATGGAGACCGTGGGAACGGTTCTCCAGGTGGGTGATGGCGTGGCCAGGATTTGTGGCCTGGATGACTGTATGGCAAGCGAACTGTTGGAATTCTCAGAAGGGTTATACGGAATCGCACTCAACCTGGAGGAGGACAACGTGGGTGCCATCCTGCTGGGTTCGGACGAGAACGTAAAGGAAGGTGACACGGTAAAGACGACGGGTAAGATTGTGCAGGTGCCTGTCGGTGAAGCGCTTCTGGGCAGGGCCGTAAACGCCCTGGGCCAGCCCATAGACGGTAAAGGCGCCATCGCCGCCGATAAATTTATGCCGATTGAGGGCCGCGCGCCAAGTGTGGTAGAGAGGATGCCCGTGAAGGAGCCCCTGCAGACCGGCATAAAGCCCATCGATGCGATGATACCCATAGGCAGGGGACAGAGGGAACTCATAATCGGCGACCGCCAGACCGGAAAGACGGCCATACTGGTTGATACCATAATTAACCAGAAAGACACGGACGTATACTGCATCTATGTCGCCATCGGCCAGAAGATGTCTACCGTCGTTGACGTAATAAAGACGCTGGAGGAACACGGTGCCATGGAGTACACCACCGTTGTGGTGGCCGCGGCCAGCGACCCCGCACCGCTTCAGTATATAGCGCCCTATGCAGGGTGCGCCATGGGTGAGTATTACAGGGACAACGGCAAGCACGCCCTTGTAATGTACGACGACCTGTACAAACACGCCATGGCGTATCGTGAGGTCTCGCTCCTTCTCAGGCGCCCGCCGGGCCGGGAGGCATTCCCCGGTGACGTGTTCAACATCCATTCACGTCTGCTCGAGCGCGCCTCCAAACTAAGCGAGGAGCTCGGCGGCGGCTCGCTGACCGCACTGCCTGTCGTGGAAACCCAGGCCGGCGACTATTCCGCATACATCCCGACAAACGTAATCTCCATAACCGACGGACAGATATACCTTGAGAGCGACCTGTTCTTTTCCGGCGTAAGACCCGCCATTCACGTGGGTCTTTCAGTGTCCAGGGTGGGAGGCAACGCACAGACGCCCGCCATGAAAAAGGTCGCTGGTATGCTAAGGCTTACAATGGCCCAGTACCGGGAGCTGGCGGCGTTTGCACAGTTCGGCTCCGAACTCGACAGGGCCACACAGGACCAGCTCGAAAAAGGGAAGCGTCTGGTGGAGATTCTTAAACAGCAGCAGTACCAGCCGGTACCCGTAGAGAAACAGGTAATGATCCTATTCGCCGGCGTAAACGGTCATCTGAGTGATATCGACGTGGAAAAGATTAAGGAATTTGAAGGAAAGTTCTACAAGTTCATGGCTGAGAAGTACCCTGCCGTGGAAGAAGAGATAAAAGAAAAGAAGAAGATAGGCGGTGACCTTGCCCACAGGCTGACGAAGGCCATCGAGGAACTTAAAATCGAATTTACCGGAGGTAAATAGACGGGTGCAGAGTACGCGTGAAATAAAACAGCGTATACGCGGCGTCACCAACATCCAGCAGATAACGCGTGCCATGGAGATGGTGGCCGCAAGCCGCCTGAGAAAGGCCGAGGCACGCGTCCTTACCTCCAGACCTTACAACGACAAGATGGCGGGCCTGATGAACTACCTCGCCGCCACCTCTGTCGGAAAGTCGCACCACCTGCTAAAACCCAGAGACGCCAAAATAGTAAGGGTCCTTCTGGTAACGTCCGACAAGGGACTCTGTGGCGCCTATAACACAAATATCATTATGAATACGGTGAGGTTCATGAGGCAGAACCGTGACAAGGACCTGAGGCTTGTGCTTATCGGTAAAAAGGGCCAAAACTTCTTTCGTAGGAGAAAGTATAATATAGAAAAAAATCTTCCTGACAATGTGGAAAAAATAGGGGAAGAGCAGATAACCGAACTTGCGAGGCAGTTTATCGAAGACTACGAGGCAGGCAAGTGCGACCAGATTCAGATATTCTTCACCAAATTTGTTACAATTATGCGCGGCCAGCCTACCTCGCTGCAA
>JAZGAY010000029.1:0-2264 GCA_036475985.1 Candidatus Brocadiales bacterium | reverse complement strand
GGGCCAATGTGGTGTTGTTCATGATGGACGCCACCACAGAGATATCACAGGTAGACAAGAAACTCGGCGCTTATATAGCCGAAGAGTTCATGCCCTGCATCATCGTGGCGAATAAATGGGACCTTGCGGGTGATACCGATACCAAGGAGTTTGCAAAATATGTACGTTACAAACTCCCCGGGCTTTCCTACGCCCCAATTTCTTTCGTCAGCGCAAGTAACGCGGAGAATGTGGTGGAAACCGTTGAACTTGCAATCGAACTCTTCCAGCAGGCGAGCACCAGGGTCGGCACCTCGGAGGTAAACAAGGTCTTGGGCGAAGCCATATCAGAACGGCCGTCAAGAAGAAAGCGGCGCAGGATAGCCAAGGTATTCTTTGCCACACAGGTGACGGTTGCACCTCCGACCTTTGTACTGTTCGTCAACGACCCCGCACTCTTCGATGACGCATACGTACGTTATCTTGCCAACCGGCTCCGCACGAGATTCCCCTTCTCGGAGGTCCCTCTCAGATTCTTCTTCAGAGAGAGGAGAAGGCAATAGATGGTCAAAATTATTGGCGTCATCACAATCTTGTTTCTTATGGGTGTTATGCCCCTGGATGCCGCTCAGGATGAGAAGGGGATACTGGTCGTGGCGCACGGCAGCAAAATGGCCCTATGGAACGAGCAGGTCAGGGATGCCGTGAGGCCGCTGGAAGGACGTTACAACGTAGACATCGCCTTTGGCATGGCCGACCCGAAGACCATCCAGGAGGCGGTGGACAGGCTTGAAAAAAGAGGGGTAAGGTCTATTGTTGTCGTGCCGCTTTTTGTCTCGTCACACAGCCCTATCATTTACAATACCAGACGACTGCTGGGACTTGATCCCGATAATCCTCAGAGACAGATAGAGGGCAACACCGATTTTGTAATGACCGGTGCGCTGGATGACTCTCCACTGGTGTCTGAGATTGTCCTGGAAAGGGCGAGGGAACTCAGCGAAGAGCCGTCCGCCGAGGTGGTGGTGCTGGTGGGTCACGGCCCGAACGAGCCCGAGCTCAACGTGTTGTGGCTTGCAAACATGCAACAAATAGCCGGTTTTGTGAAGGAGGCCGGCGGTTTTAAAGACGTCATGGTCCAGACGGTGCGCGACGACGCACCAAGAGAGGTATGGGAAGCGGCCAGGAGAGAGCTCAGGGGGAAGGTAAAGACTGCGGGGGCGGACTCGCGCGTACTGGTGATACCCTTTGTCCTGGCAAGCGGCGGCATTGAAGAAGGGATAGAGGGCAGGTTGGAAGGGCTTCGGTTTGAGTTCGGCAGGCCGCTCCTGCCGCATCCGAACATCACGAAGTGGATAGAGCAGCAGGCCGCACCCCGCCTCCGTTAATCCTGAGACTCATATTCAGGGCACAGCACATTATGCTTCTACGGGCAAGTTGCTGTGTTACTCCTCATATACTCAGCATCCGGCGCGTGACCTCAAAATATATTAAGAGCCCGGTGAGGTCGAGTATTGTTGCTATAAGCGGAGACGATACGGTAGCGGGGTCCCACCCCAGGCGTCTGAATACCATGGGTATTACGGCACCGATAATGTTCCCTACAAGGACTACTGCGAGGAGAGCGAGCCCTACCGCGAGCCCTGTGGTGAAGTCGCCGAGCGACTGGTAGACCTTGATGAAGGCCACACCCCCCAGTAGTATCCCCAGGGTCGCTCCAATCCACAATTCCCTGCGCAGTATCTTCCACCACTCCGCGAGGCGGACCTCTCCTATGGCCAGTGCGCGGATTACCAGCGTCGACGACTGTGCGCCGGTATTGCCGCCCGAACTGGTGAGCATGGGGATGAAATAGGCCAGCGCCACCAGGGACGTTAGAGAAGTGGTGTAGCTTTCTATAAGGTCGCTGGTGAACGTTTCAGCCACGATAAGTATGATCAGCCATGTGGCGCGCTTCCTTACCGCCCTGAAGAACCCGGCCTTGAAATACTCCTCTTCCGGCAGGTGTACGGCGGCCATCTTCTCCATGTCCTCGGTGGCCTCCTCCTCGAAGATGTCAATCACGTCGTCGACGGTGACTATGCCTACCAGCCGGTCTTCCTGGTCGACGACCGGTATGGCCAGAAGGTCGTACTTCTGTATTACCTTGGCGGCTACCTCCTGGTCGTCGGTGGTCTTTACGGAGGAGACAATGGTCTTCATTATGTCGCCTATCTTCTTCGTGGGCGATGCGAGTATTAAATCTCTAAGTGAGAGTACGCCTATGAGCTTTCTGGTATTGTCTA
>JAZGAY010000288.1:0-4593 GCA_036475985.1 Candidatus Brocadiales bacterium | reverse complement strand
GCTCAGGGACGGCTGGGCACGGAACCTGCATCCGGAAGACCGCGAGCGGGTCTATTCCGAATGGTACCGGACTGCGAAAGATAATTTACCCTTCAAATCTGAATATCGTTTCGTTCGACCCGGCGGCGTAACGACCTGGGTGTTGGGTGAGGCGACGGCCGAGGTGTCGAAGACCGGAGAGGTTATGGGTTATGTCGGGACCATTACCGACATAACCGACCGCAAGCGGGCCGAGGAGCTGACCAGGGCGTCACTTAAAGAGAAGGAGGAACTCCTGAACGAGGTCCATCATCGTGTAAAGAACAATCTACAGATAATCTCAAGCCTGCTGGACATGAGAAGCATGCGGACCAGTAACCAGGAGGCGATCGATTTGTTTACAGATGCGCGCAGCAAGATTAACGCAATGTCCCTCATCCATTCAGCACTCTACCGGAGCGACCGGTTTGACCAGATATGCCTGGAGGAACATACGCGCAAGCTGGTAGAATTCCTGTTATACATCTATGCAAGGGGGAAGGACGTTACGTTCGACATAAAGCAGTCCGACGTCCATCTCCCCGTATCCCAGGCCATCCCCTGCGCCCTGGTATTGAACGAACTGGTGTCCAACGCCCTCAAACACGGCTACAGGGAGGGGCAAAAGGGGGCGATTGAAATCTCGATAAGCAGGCTGCCTGGGGAAGCGGTCTCTATAAGGGTAAAAGACGACGGCGCCGGGATACCGGCAGAAATCGATATCTTCAACGTCGACAGTCTGGGGCTGAAGCTGGTCAGAAACCTGGTGCAAAAACAGTTAAACGGAAAAATACGTGTAGAAAGAAACGGCGGTACCGAGTTTACCATAGAGTTTCCGCTGTTACATAAGGATGTGAGCAAAGAGGGCGTAAAAAATGCATAAAATAATGCTGGTAGACGACGAGGTAGTCATAACCACGCAGCTTGAGGAACGTCTGATGTCCATGGGATACGACGTGGTTGGCACGGCGGCTTCGGGGGAGGGGTCTGTCAGGTTGGCCCGGGAGCTGAGCCCCAATCTTATCCTGATGGACATCGTCATGCCGGGAAAGCTGGACGGTATTGACGCCGCCGAGATAATAAAGGCCGAACTGGGTATTCCGATAATCTTCCTGACCGCCTATGCCGACGACAAGTTCGTCGAAAGGGCAAAGGAGGTAGAACCGTTCGGGTATATCTTGAAACCGTTTAACGAAGACCAGATAAGGGCGACCATAGAGATTGCGCTCCATAAGATAAACGTAGAGCAGAGCGTGCGTAAATCCTCGGAAGAATACCGCTCCTTGATAGACAAGCTCCTTACACTCACCGGCGACGTTACCCGGGGTGTACGGTTTGGGAAGAGGTTGTCACAATCGGACAAATTGAAGGCCCTCAGGATGGTGGTTTCAGGGATTGCCCATGAATACAACAATCTTTTCGCCATCATCCAGGGTAACAGAGAGTCGATGGAGAGTCACCGTGGAGAGAGTAGAGAGGTGACGGAACGTCTCAATACCGTCCGCAAGGCTACCCAGGACGGCGCTGAGATTGTCCGCAGGATGTATGAATCTACCCGACAAAAGGGTGACCGCTCCCGAGACATATCGGTGGATATGAGGGAGTTGGTAAAAAAGGAAGTCGAGTTCTCACGGCCCGTGTGGAAGGAAATGGCCGGGGCCAAGGGGATATCCTACGACATAGACCTTGATGGGCTTAAGGAAGTGCCGGCCGTACAGGGCGACCCTTCCGAATTGAGAGAGGTGTTGGAAATTATAGTAAATAACGCACTGGAGGCAATGCCCAAGGGGGGACGACTCTCCTTCCGCTCCTGGAAGAAGGGCAGCTACGTCTTTGTCAGTGTATCCGACACCGGCGTGGGCATGTCCAAGGGGGCATGCGAAAAGATATTTGACCCCTTTTTCACCACCAAAAAATCCGAGGAGAGCGGACTGGGCATGAGCCTCGCCTACAGCATGATGAAAAGACATGACGGCAAGATATACGTGGAAAGCAAGAAGGGGAAGGGCACCACAATTTCCCTAAGATTCCCGATTGCCAGGCAGGCCGTCAAGCAAGGCAAGGATTAAGAAGAAAAAACCCGCCCCTACACAGCCAACCTCCAAACCGTCCTAGAAGGCAAAGCGCAAGGAAATGAAAAGACCGCTACAACCAGGCGGTGCAGACGGCGCTTGTGGACAGGCCCGCCCAAAAAATGGCGGGTCTGCCTATGGCATGATTTAAAAACCGGACCTGAGCTTGTAGGGGCGACCCGCCGGGTCGCCCCTACTTCCTAATCAAACTACAGAATGGTAGACAACGAAGTTTACTTCGTTGACGCCCATCGGCTATTAATTCACCCCCACCTGCGCTTGCGCATCCGCCCTCCAAACAAACCGGCGGGCTTTCAGCCTATCTTTTTGGCGGACAACCCCGCCCAAAAAATGGCGGGTCTGCCTCGGGCATGATTTAAAAACCTGCCCCTACATTTATAAAAGGTACTACCTTCCTAATATAGTTACAAACTCCGGGTCGTCGAGGAAGGGCTTGAGGTCGGGGTTGCTCGTTACCCAGTCCTTTATCTGAGGGTTTAATTCCACTGCACGCCTTAAAGACTCCAGCGCCCCCTGCCTGTCCTTGATAGCGGCCTTGGCGGATGCCATGTTGTACCAGGCGACGTCAAAGTCCGGGTTTATGCCGAGTGCCTTCTGGTAGGCGTCAATGGCCTCGGCGGTCCTGCCCATATTGTCAAATGTCATGCCCATGTTGTGCCAGGCGGGATAGAAGTCGGGGTCTATCTCAAGGGCCTTCCGGAAGGACTGGATGGCCGGTTCATAACGTTCCAGGTCGGTGAGCATAAGCCCCTGATAATCCCAGACCTCGGGCGATTTCGACTCCTCTGTTTGTAACGCTGTGGCCTTCTGGATGGCCCACAGGGCATCTTCGGGCCTCCTCATGGCCTCACCCAGTATTAGTGCCTTGTTGTACCAGACCTCGCTTGAGCCGGGGTTTATCTGAAGGGCCTTTTCAAGGGCCCCGGTCGCGTCCTGAAACCTTCCGAGACGCATGTAGACGGTGGAGGTGTTGTACCAGATCTCATATGCGTTCGGGTTGAGCTGGACGGCCCGGTTAAAGGCGGTGAGTGATTCTTTATACCTGTTGAGTTGTACCAGTGCGTTTGCCTTGCCGAGCCAGGCCTCATACAGGTTTGGCGACATGGTGGCGGCCTTGCCGTATGACTTAAGCGCGTCTTCGTACCTGTTGAGGTGTGTCAGTGCGCTGCCCTGGCTGACCCAGGACTCGGGCGTGTCGGGCGCAATCCCGGCGGCCTTCCGGTAGGCTCCGGCGGCCTCCTCTTCTCTGCCCATGCGTGCGAGCACGTCGCCCATACTGACCCACGCCTTCAGGTAGTCGGGCCTTATCTCCACGGCCTTGCCAAACGCCTTACAGGCATCCTCATACTTTTTCAGCTCGAGCGACAGAAAACCCTTGTTGTACCAGGTCTCGTAAGAGGTCGGCAGTAATTCGAGGGCCTCGTCGTATGCCTCCAACGCCTCCTTGTAGCGGCCCAGCCGCACAAGCGCCAGACCCTTGTTGGTCAGCGGACCGTAGTCCTTCGGGTTTAACTCTGCGGCCTTTGCGAACGTCTTAACGGCGTCCTCGTATTGGCCCATACGGAAGAGCGCCAGGCCGATGTTTTGCCAGGTAAAGTAGGAATCGGGTTTAATCCAGATGGCCCTCTCGAGTGTGTCTATGGCCTCCTGATTCCTCCCCATATCGCCCAGCAACAGGCCCTTATCGGTGTATGCCGCATGGTGTTTCGGGTCGACCTCGATTGCCTGGTCGTAGACCTTGAGCGCTTCTTCATACCTCCGCAGCCTTGTAAGGGCGTTACCTTTGTTGAGATATGCCTGGTAGGACCGGGGCCTTATCTCTATCGCCCGGTCATAGGCCTTGATTGCGGCCTCTACCTGCCTGCCATGGTCCTCCCGGACACGCACGAGCGCAAGACCCTTGTTAATCCACGCCTCATAGAAATTCGGGTTCAGCTCCGTGGCCCTGTCGTACGCCTCTACCGCCTCTTTATATCTTGCCAGTTCATCAAGCAACTGCGCCTTCTGGGCCCATATCTTGTAATCTGCGGGTCTGATCTCAAGCGCCTTGTCAAAGGCGCCGAGTGCCACGTCATACCTTCCCTGCTCCATGGCATGTGCGGCGTCGACCAAATAATGCCTGAAATCTTCCTCTGTCGCAGCCGCCCTCGGCAAAACCGGGTTCAGCCAGATACAAACAAAGAAAGTGAGTAATAATGATATATGTGCGAGACCTTTTGTAGACATGTCTCTTCCCCCCTCCACTAATTAATATGGCCGTGGTCGAGCTTGAAATAGTCGCGCGTAACCCCGGGTCTTGCCGTCAGTCTGCCTGTGAAACTTACCGGTTTGCCGCCTGACATCTTCGAGACCTTATCGGTCTCGTCTTTGTCCAAAAAAACCTCTATTTCCGTGCCACGTTCGTCTCTTATGATTACCGTCGGGCCTGTCAGCGGATCAACGGAGCTGGAGATTATCTGTCCTTCGCCGCGAACGAACTGGT
>JAZGAY010000287.1:0-7048 GCA_036475985.1 Candidatus Brocadiales bacterium | reverse complement strand
AATCGATTGCGCAAAGGACCAATGGTAGGTTTAACCCCACCTTCGAGGATATAATCGCCAATGCGAAGATTATACTCCTGACGGAGAACCTTTCTAAGTACTTGATTCCACTGGCCATGGCACTGCTCCTTT
This sequence comes from Candidatus Brocadiales bacterium, assembly GCA_036475985.1. Lineage (GTDB taxonomy): Bacteria > Planctomycetota > Brocadiia > Brocadiales > Bathyanammoxibiaceae > Bathyanammoxibius. Next base: position 6,916 of record JAZGAY010000287.1, on the reverse strand, counting down.
CAGACGTGGCGATTAGGAGAATAGGTATTGTTTAAGGTGCATACAACAGGCTGCCGGAGAAGGACGTCCACCCTATTTTGCATTGTGTTTGCCCTGGTGTGGGGCATCGCTACGCCCGTCGAGGGGGCTTCTCTTTTTTCCGGATTGATCCTATCCAAAGGTGAACGAGGGGGGGTAAAGGTGGTAGAGGTATACCCTGATTCTCCTTCAGACAGGGCGGGGGTCAAGGTATCCGACCAGATTGTAGAGCTGAACGGCCAGAAGATTGGCGTATTAGAGGACTTTGTAAGAATCTCGAGGGGCGTAGACAAGAAGGTGCCTGAGGTTTCTGTCAAGGTGATGAGAAACGGTGATATGCATGATTTCGTGATCTCCTCGTACAGCATACCCGTTTACGGTCTGTGGAAGGTAAAGGTGGTGGAGCCGCCTTATTCCGCCCTGGGCGTCGCGTCGCTCTTACAATATTGGACGGAGAAGGGCAAGAGGGGGCTTGCGGAGGGCCGGGGAAACATACCTGTGGAGAGGAAGATTGCCGATTACAGGGAGGCCGTTAAATACTTCTTCTTTGCCTTACACTATTCACCCTCTTCGGTTGGGACTGCGTTGCTGGTGGCGGATACGTATAAGAAGATGGCCGAGCTGTATCTGGCCGAAGGTAGATTACCAGAGGCCCTGCAAAGCTTCGCCGCGGCCGCGGATTTTTATAATAAGGCCGGCGAGAAGGCCACCAAGGAGAAAGACCTCCAAAGAATATTGACCGGTCTTCAGGAGGTCGAAGAAAGGCTGTTCATGCTGCTGCCCCAGGAAGAGGGGTTAAACCCTGCCGCACAGGGGTCGGGTGGGACTGGAAGATGAAGGCGAAGTTCCCAGGACAAAGATCCAGACCAAGACAATATCCAGGATTTCTCATGGGAATGCTCCGCATAGGCTATGGCTATGGGTTGCTTCTTCTTTTGTGCGTTCTTTCAGGCTGTACCGAGACGGTGAAGGAGATACCGCTAAACAGGGTGGAGATAAAGAACATAACCACTGTTGCGATACTGACCCCCATATCAAGGCCGAATATCACTATGGATACGACGTCCGATGACATGTTTCTTATGATGCTCTTTAGCGGGCCGGCTATAGTTGCTCAACTTATGAACCAGGTTGCAGCGATTGACATGCGGAGACAGGAGAACAAGCGGTTCAATGCCCTGACCTATGATACGCATGTGGGCCATATGCTGAGGGAAGACCTCTACAACAAGCTCAAGCAGCGGGCCTCCTTCCGCGTGATATCTCCAGATGAGGTGGACGATAACTTTAGCGTATACAAGCTGGAGAACAAGCCGGAGAAGACACAGGAAGACTACGAAACGATTGCACAACAGTTGGGGGCGGACACGTTAATAGAGCTTGACGTCCTTATCTGCGGCGTGAAAGACCCCGGTATACTCGCCAAACCCCATAGCCTGATAATAGCAAAGGTGGCCATGATCAGGGCCAGAGGCAAAGAGGTACTCTGGCAGACAAAGCTGGGGCAGGCGATATCGCAGGAAAAGAAGATTGGCTTTGATTCCGAGAAATACCAGGAAGATAATGCCAAACTGCTCAAGGAGGAACTGGACACCCTCTCAAGTATGCTCGCAGAGCAGATACTCGAGGCCCTGGGCTTTGAGTCCAGGATGCCCACCGCACAACTCCTCAGGGAACCGCCTTTGAAATCTGGAAACCCCTGAAGCAAGTCAGTAACATTAACTGCGTTGACTAACTATCTCTCACGTATATAATGTGTTACAGAGACTTTCCTTGTAGTCATATGTGAGGGGTATGACCAGGTGTCACATATCTTCAGTGGTCACGGCGGTAACATTGCACAGGTTTGCGAGACCTACGGCCTGAGGCCGGATGGGATCATAGATTTCAGCGCAAACATTAACCCGCTGGGCTACCCCCCCGACCTGCCCGATAGAATCACACGGGAATTCCAGTCCGTGCTGCATTACCCTGACATAAATGCGTCCCCCCTCCGCAGTTCAATCGCCCGGGAAATCGGTCTCAAGCAAGAAGAGGTCCTGGTGGGAAACGGCTCAACGGAGTTTATCTACCTTATCCCGCGCGTCCTCGGACCAAAAGGCGGCGTGGTCTTTGAGCCCGCGTACAGCGACTATGCCAGGGCGCTCGGGAATTCCGGGGCGGAAGTCAAAGAAATCCTGTGCGAGGAAGATGCCTTTCGGTGCGACCTGAACCATCACGACCTGAACAGCATAGGCGCGGAAGGGGACAGACGGGTCCTGTACCTCTGCAACCCGAACAATCCCACCGGGTATCTGACCCGGCGAGAAGATATACTGTCTCTGGCTGGGCGTTTTCCCGCAATGTATATCGTCGTAGATGAGGCGTTTATGGACTTTGTAGGAGCTCCCGGTGCCTTCAGCGTGCTTCCCGACGTTGGCAGGGTGAGGAACGTCATCGTGCTCCGCTCCATGACAAAATTCTTCGGGATACCGGGGCTGAGACTGGGATATGCGGCGGCGCATCGAGAGGTGGTGGAGGGCCTCCAGGCCCGTAAGGAGCCATGGACGGTGAACGCACTTGCGCAGGTGGCAGGGCTTGTTGCGCTGGAGAATAAGCGTCATATAAATGAGAGCAGGGAGTTCGTTTCTGCCGAAAAGGAGTTCCTGTACCGGCAGCTCTCAGAGACAGAGGGTCTCAAGCCGTTGCGGCCGGCGGTGAACTTTATCCTGGTGAAGATAACCGGCGAAGAGCTTACCGCGCGCGAGCTCCAGGATTCTCTCATAAAGATGGGAATCCTCATACGGGATTGCTCCAATTTCAAGGGGCTGGGCGACAGGTATTTCCGTGTGGCCGTAAGGAATCACGAAGAAAACTTGCGGCTGCTGTCCTGCCTCGAATCAGCGCTCAAGGGGTTGACCGTAGGATGACTGCCAGGGCAATAATGATACAGGGTACGGGCTCAAGCGTCGGCAAGAGTCTTGTGGCCAGCGCACTCTGCCGGATATTTAAGAGAGACGGGCACAGTGTCGCCCCCTTCAAGGCCCAAAACATGGCGCTCAATTCTTTTGTTACCCGTGACGGTGGCGAGATGGGAAGGGCGCAGGTGGTGCAGGCAGAGGCCGCAGGCATCGAGCCGTCGGTAGAGATGAACCCGGTCCTGCTGAAACCGACGACTGACACAGGTTCGCAGGTAATCGTGATGGGCAGGCCGGTTGGCAACATGACGGCAAAGGAGTATTTCGCCGCAAGGTCGGAGATGCTCGGTGTAATCAGTGGGGCATACAGGGCGCTGAGCGCCAGACACGACGTCATAGTCATTGAGGGTGCGGGCAGTCCCGCCGAGATAAACCTGAAGGACGATGACATTGTAAACATGGAGATGGCCAGGCTTGCCGACGCGCCGGTACTGCTGGTAACGGACGTCGACAGGGGCGGTGCGTTTGCCTGGATAGTCGGCACGCTCGAACTGCTTCGAGAGGAAGAGAGGGCAAGGCTCGGCGGCTTCATATTTAACAAATTCCGCGGCGACCCTGCGCTCATCAAGGACGGCCTTGAGATGCTTGAGTCGCGAACCGGTCTCCCCGTGCTCGGGCTCATACCGTACCTTAAGGACATTGGCCTGGATGAGGAAGACTCCGTCTGGCTGGATGACCTGGATGAACATATACGCCGCGATACCAATGGAGACGACGTCGACATAGCGGTTATCAGGCTGCCCAGGGTGTCGAACTTCACGGATTTTAGTATCCTGGGTAGAGAACCCGGCGTAAGGCTCAGGTATGTTGAAGACCCCGCCGGTCTTGGACGCCCGGACCTCATTATCCTTCCCGGCACAAAGAGCACCATAAAAGACCTTCAGTATATAAGGGAGCGGGGGCTGGCAAAGGCCGTGACAGCCCGGGCCCGAAACGGCACCATGGTGATGGGCATCTGCGGCGGCTATCAGATGCTTGGCACGGGTATCGAGGACGGGGAGCGGGTCGAGTCAAATCAGGGTTATACCGAAGGGCTTGGGCTCCTGGAAGTCTCAACCAAATTTCTGGAGGAGAAGCAGACCTTCCAGGTCAGGGCTGTGATGGATAGCCAAAACCCCTTGCCGTTTCATGTGGATGGCATACTCAGCGGTTACGAGATACACATGGGCGACTCAGAGAGCCGCAACAAACCGTTCCTCAGGATAATCGAGCGTGGCGGCAGGCCGGTTGACATAACCGACGGTGCCGTGTCGGCAGACGGGCGGGTGATGGGTACGTACCTGCATGGCCTTTTCGATAACGACACGTTTCGCCACCGGTTAATTGGCCACCTGAGAGACAGGAACGGCTCTAAAGGGTCGGTTGAACGCCCGCACCTGTCCTCCCAATCGCTCAAAGAGGATGCGTATAACCGGCTGGCCGACATTGTGGAGGAAAATCTCAGGATGGATCTTATATACAAGATGCTGGGACTGAAACGTCTCTGATGGCTATCACACGGGAAGAGACGAGGATAATTCATAGATGCTAGAGGCAGCAACGCTCCCGCTACTTCTGGCCTTTATCATCGACCTGGCTATCGGGGATCCCGCTGGGATGCCCCATCCCGTAAGGGCCATAGGCAGGGTGATAGAATGGGCCGAGCCGCTTCTGCGCAGGCTGCCCTCAGAGAGGTTTTCGGGCATAATCCTGACCGTGTTCGTTGTGTATGCCACATATATATTAAGCTCATGGCTGTTACTGATGGGCAGCTACCACAGCGTGATGACGTATTTTGTAGTTGCCACCGTGACGCTCTATTTTACAATATCAGTGAAAGCGCTTGCAGACGAGGCGGGCGGCGTGGCCTCGGCCCTGGGGGCCGGTGACATAGTTAAGGCACGTCAGAGACTCTCCAGGATAGTCGGCAGGGATACGGAAGACCTTGACGAGCAGCAGATTATCAGGGCCTGTGTGGAGACCGTGGCGGAGGGTACCGTGGACGGGGTCATATCTCCCATTTTTTATGCCGCGCTGTGCGGACCCGCCGGAGCGATGGCATATAAGGCGGTAAATACGCTTGATTCAATGGTGGGTTATCGTAACGAAAGATATCGAGAATTCGGCTGGGCCTCGGCCCGCCTGGACGACGTGGCCAATTACATACCCGCACGGATATCCTTCAGGCTTATCGCCGCAAGTTCTTTAATATGCGGCAAGTCGTTTCGTGAATGTGTATACATAGCCACGAGAGACGGCCGCAGGCATCCCAGCATAAACAGCGGCATACCTGAGGCGGCGTTTGCCGGGGCGCTCGGGGTCGAGCTCGGCGGTCCCAGCACGTATGGGGGTGTGGTCTCCGACAAGCCTCTTATCGGCGACCCAAAGAACGCCCTCACTGTTGGAACGATTAAAGAGGCCGTAGACGTGGCCTATGTGGCGTCTTTTCTGGCGCTTGGGTTGGGACTCATAATAAGCGCCCTTGTTGTCATGGTGTAGAGGTGAACACGTGTCAAGGCATCCCCGTATATTAATAGCCGGTACACACAGCGGAGTCGGCAAGACCACTCTGACGCTGGCCCTTATGGCAGGGCTGAAGAAGAGGGGGCTACAAAAAGTCCAGGGTTTCAAGGTTGGACCCGATTACATAGACCCCAGCCACCACACGGCCGTTACCGGGCGGCCGTCACGCAACCTGGATACCTGGATGATGGGCCGCGACGCCTGTATCCAGTCGTTTGGGCGTGCGGGCTCTGACGCTGACATATCCGTCATCGAGGGCGTTATGGGGCTCTATGACGGACACAGGGACGCGTCCGGGACGGGAAGTACCGCAGAGATGGCGAGACTGTTGGATGCCCCCGTGATCCTGGTTGTCGATGCAAAAGGTCTCGGACAGAGCGCCGCGGCCGTGGTCATGGGGTATAAGGAGTTTGACAGTGAGGTGCCGCTTGCGGGCGTCATACTGAACAACGTCTCTGGCCAGAGCCATCTCAGATTTCTCAAAGACCCCATTGAAAGACGCTGCGGACTGCCCGTGCTGGGCTACATTGGAAGAGACCGTAAAATAGCCCTGCCCGAGAGGCATCTCGGTCTCGTGCCGCACGGTGAGGGCCCGGTAGGTGAAGACTTCTATTCCAGCCTGGCGGATGTACTGGGAGAGGTGGATATCGGGCGCATAATAGATATTGCAGGCTCAGCACCGGACATGCCGGGGAAAATCTCCAACCATCCGGGCGACAGAATTCCCTTACGTGTAGCGGTGGCCAGAGACGAGGCCTTTAATTTCTACTACGAAGACAACCTGGACCTCTTGAGGTCGTTAGGTGCGGAACTCATACCGTTTAGTCCTCTCAGGGATCCGGCACTTCCACCGGACGTTGACGCCGTTTACATAGGTGGCGGCTTTCCGGAACTCTATGCCCGCGAGCTTGAGTCAAACGCCGGCATGAGGGAAGAGATGCGCAATGCCGCCGAAAGCGGGGTGGTAATGTATGGAGAATGTGGCGGCATGATGTATCTTCTTGAAAGACTGATTGACTTTGAAGGTGGTTCATATAAGATGTGTGGAGTACTCCCGGGGGCTTCACAGATGAGCGATAAGAGGCAGGACTTGGGTTATGTGAGCGTTAAGTCCTTAAACGATAACATCCTCTGTGAGAGGGCAGAAACCTTCAGGGGACACGTATTTCACTGGTCAATCCTCAAAGACATACCGGAAGGTACTGCGTTCGCCTATGAAATCTCAAGACATGGAGAAGGCGCAAGGCCCGACGGAATCTGCAGAGACAACGTCCTTGCCTCGTACACCCACGTACACTTTGCGGGGAATCCAGCGATGGCTATGAGGCTCCTTACTTCTGCAAAGAGGGCCAGGGTATGAAGATTGCAGTGGTGGTCGTGGCCCATGGAAGCAGGGCAAAAGGGGCCAACAGCGAATTCTACAAGGTAATAGAATATTT
>JAZGAY010000286.1:0-6013 GCA_036475985.1 Candidatus Brocadiales bacterium | reverse complement strand
TCCCTACCGGGGCTCAAGCCTCAGAGAGGTCTGTGAGCTGGAGGGATATCTAAAGGAAGAAGATCTCGCTGAAGACTACAGACTGGGTCCTTCGTTGGACATGCCGCAGCTCTCTATGAGCGCACTTTCCGGCCTTCAGAGGACCTTTCCCCTGTACGTTAAGTTTCCCAGGAGTGAATGGCCGCTTATAAGGGTCTGCGAGGACCAGGGCCCCGAAGCCGATAAAGTCTACGAAGGGCTGTCTCAGATTTATACCAACAGGTATCTATGATATGAACAAGGGTTCGATGAAGAGTCTGTGGAAGCTCAAGATAATCCTCCTGGCAATGGGGCTTGCGGGTTTTAGTTTCATGCTGTACAAGCTTGACGCCCACGCCGTATATACAGACATATCACAACTAGGGTGGAAATTCTTTATTATATTGCTGCCGTACATATTTGTCTTCGCGCTGGATACGGCGGCCTGGAGCTACGCCTTCCATGAACGCAATTTCAAGTTGAGCTTTTACGGGCTCTTCGGTGCCCGCATGGCAGGGGAGTCGATAAACGGCATAACGCCTTCCGGGTATTTGGGGGGCGAGCCCGTCAAGGCTTATCTGCTAAAGAGCTACGACGTCCCTCTCGTCGACGGTATGGCGTCGGTGGTCATATCGAGGACTATTATGACCATCGCGCAGGCACTGTTTGTGCTGATAGGGATAGGTGTGGCATTATGCAGGGTACAGCAGGACACGGGCCTCCTCCTGAGCATCGGCGTGGGCACTGCACTCTTTGGCCTGCCGCTGCTGTTTCTCATATCGATAAGCAAGAGGAAAGGGCTTTTTACCGCTGTCTATAACCTCTTGAAAAGGTTCAATATAAAAATACGTTTTCTGGAGGAAAAGGAAGAGCATCTGAAGGAACTTGACGAAAACATAGCCGAGTTTTACGGCACCAATAAAAAGGGCTTTTATCTCTGCTTTATTTACTATTTCCTGGGCTGGTTTGCAGGTGTAATCGAGGTCTATCTGATTCTCACACTGATAGGCGTCCCAATCGACCCCTTCGATGCTCTCATAATAGAATCCCTGTTCACAGTCGCCAGGACGGCGGCGTCATTTATCCCGGCCAGTCTTGGCGGTCAGGAGGGCGGGGTGCTGCTCATCTTCCTGGCACTGCACCTTACCATGCAGGCGGCCATGTCCTTTTGCGTCATAAGACGTATAAGAGAGGCCCTGTGGATAGCAATGGGCCTGTGGGTGCTTGCCAGATGGGAGGAAAAGGCAATGGCATGAGTGCAGGCTACGGCCCTCGTACGCAATGAGAGAATCAACGGATGGCCCTGCCCGGGCATCCGTTTTTTTGCTGGCTAGAGCGGTGCACACACACAACAACGGCTTGTTTTCTGTTGAAAGGTATGCCAAAAAATGTTTTAATGCGAAATAACCGTAGACCTCCTAAGTATCCCGCATCCGCCTTAGGCAGACAACGCGGCCCTACTCAGAATGATACATAGGGAAATTTTTTATAGCGGTCTCGGCCGATATATTTTGGCCGTTTTGTGAGGAATAGCATTGACCAAACAAGCTGAAACAAAACCAAAAATCGACCTGGAAGAGCTGAAATCAGGCGGTTACATCAAGCAGACGCAAAAAGACCTCTTTACCGTACGCCTGAGGATGCCCGGCGGCAGGATAACGCCCGAAAAAATGGCAAAGGTAGCCGAGGTTGCCAAGAAATACAGCCGCATGGGCTACTGCCACATGAGCTTCAGGCAGTCTATCGAGATAATAGGCGTTCACATAGAGGACTTCGACAAGGTCAGAAAAGAACTTGCCGTGGCCGGCGTAAAGGTGGCCTCTTGCGGTCCGAGGGTTAGAGTCCCTACGGCCTGTGGCGGCTGTGAGTATAACCCAAACGGGTTGATGGATACCCAGAAGAAGGCCCTTGAGGTGGATGAACTAAAGTTCGGTATCCCGTGCCACCATAAGTTCAAGGTATCGTTTTCCGGTTGCCCGATAGACTGCGCCAGGACCACCGAGATGGACCTGGGATTCCAGGGTGCCGTTGAGCCTGTGTGGAACGAGGAACTCTGTAACGGCTGCACACTCTGCGCGAAGGCATGCCTGGAAGGGGCCATTGTCTCAGACAAAGAAGGCAAACCCATCTTCTACCCAGAAAAGTGCATCTACTGTGCCGACTGCATCCGTGCCTGTCCCACGGACTCCTGGAGGGAAAAGAGGAAGGGCTGGACCGTCCGGGTAGGCGGTAAACACGGCAGGCACCCTATGCTGGCCAGAGAAGTGTTTCTGTTCCTGCCGGACGAAAAGGTCCACGACTTCATCGACAAGACCGTCGAGTGGTATAACAAGAACGGCCGGCGCAGGGAGAGGATCGGCGTGACCATCGAGAGGGTCGGCCTGGACAAGTTCAAGAAAGAGGTTGTAGAACCTTTTCATAAGGACTAGTCTCTTCCATTGCCCCACTTCTCTTTACACATTATTCTAGTGTACCTTTATAGGTAACGGGAATGGAAAACAGCGGCAAGAAGGTGGTTATATTTGCCCATAGCGGCACCTACGACAAATTGTACCAGGTAGTGACCATCGCCGTTACCGCCGCCTCAATGGGCAGGGACGTGAGCATATTTCTCTTCTTCTGGGCTCTTAAGAGATTTGTGGAGGGCAACCTCGACACCAGGGACTTCCCTCACGAATACGGTAAAGAGGCGGAGGCGCTCGGGCGGAGAATGGAGGAACTGAACCCAACCTCCCTTCAAGAGATGCTGGAAGAGGTAAGGAAACTGGGCAATATAAAGATCTATGCCTGCAGTGCAAACGTGAAGTACATGGACCTTGAGGACGAGGACGTAAAGGCAAAAGTGGACGAGGTGCTGGGGCTTCCGGTCATATTGCAGATGACTGAAGGTGCTGACGTCCAACTGTTTATTTAAGTACAGCGGAAGTTGCCGGCGGGTAAAACGATGGGAGTGCAGGAAACAAAGACATCCTTGAGCGCACCAACACTGGGGGAATCTATCCTCCAGCGTATAGGGAACACCCCCATTATAAGGCTGGACAAGATAGGCGGCATCCCCGACGGGGTAAGCATATACGCCAAGGCCGAGTGGTTTAACCCCGGCGGTTCCGTCAAGGACCGTCCGGCCCTCAGGATAATCGAAGACGGCGAGAAATCGGGTCGGCTGAAAAAGGGCAGTATCATAATAGACTCTACCTCCGGAAACACCGGCATTGCCTACGCAATGATCGGCGCCGTTAAGGGCTACAACGTGACGCTCGTCATGCCCTCCAACGTAAGCGAGGAGCGCAAGACTATCGTAACCTCTTATGGAGCGGATATAATATATACCGACCCTCTAAAAGGGTCTGACGGTGCTATTATCGATGTACAGAAGATAGTCGAGGACAATCCGGATAAATACTTCTTTGCAGACCAGTATAATAACCCGTCCAACGTACAGGCACATTACGACACGACAGGGGCGGAGGTCTGGGAGCAGACCGACGGTCAGATAACCCACTTCGTCGCCGGCCTGGGAACCACCGGCACACTAATGGGCGCCGGCAAGAGACTCAAGGAGTATAATCCTGACGTTGAGCTGGTCGCCATGGAACCCTCTACGCCCATCCACGGCCTTGAGGGCCTCAAGCACATGGAAACGGCCATCACCCCCGGTATTTACGACCCAAAACTCCCTGACCGCAAGATTGCTGTGGATACGGACGACGCCTACAAAATGGTCAAGGAGCTCGGGCGGAAGGAGGGGCTTCTTGTAGGCTATTCTGCCGGAGCGGCCATGAAGGCAGCGCTGGAGGTGACAAAGGGACTAAAGAGCGGTGTGGTGGTGGTAGTCTTCCCCGACAGCGGCAAGAACTATCTGAGTACAAGCTTCTGGAAATTTTATTAATAAGAGGATAAGAGGTATTGCTGCGGCTAGAAAAAACTCTGACAGACGAGATAAAGAACCTTGCCAGGAAGAGCTACCCCTACGAATGCGGGGGCTTCCTTGCCGGCAAATCCAGCTCTTGCAAGGAGGTCTCTCAAATCTATCCACTTGAGAACCAGAACAAAACTACTCCAAAGGTGCGTTTTGAGATAGACGCAAGGGAGTTTCAAAAGGCAGAGGATGAGGCCACCGGAAACGACCTGCAGCTCCTGGTCTTTTATCACTCCCATCCTGACCATCACGCCAGGCCGTCTGGTTTTGACACCGAGCGGGCGGCCGGGCTTGCGGGCTTCTGGCCGGACCTGTCGTATCTGATAGTATCCGTCGCACGGGGCGAGGAATTCGAGTTCAGCTGCTGGGTCTTTGATGCAGAGAAAGACGCCTTTAAAACGGAAGAAATAGTAATGGTCTAATAGGAAACCGGCTGACATTTACCATGACAGAAGAAAAAGAACAACCGAACGAAACGATAGACCTTAGAAGCGTGCTCTGCCCCATGAACTTTGTCAAGACAAAGTTGAAACTGGAGGAGATGGAGACCGGTGAGATACTCGAGGTCTTTCTGGACGACGGTGAGCCCATGCGCAGTGTCCCCAGGAGCCTAAAGGAAGAGGGGCACAAAATAATCAAGGTGGACAACCTGGGCAAGGAATACCGGATACTTGTAAGGAAGGCCTAGCCCCAGGCGTGTATCACGTCCTCCTCTTTATACCAAGGCCCTCTTTAAGCAGTTCGCCTACCACACCGGCGGTAACAGGCAGGAGCGCGAACTGAAGCCTCAGACTGAATAATTCCAGGAATATCTCCCTGTACGGCGCATCTCCCGTTACCAGATTCCAGAGCCCCTCGTTTACCTGCCGGTTGACCCACCGTCCCCGGTGAATCTTTGAATAACTGATCTTCTTTGACAACTTACGCTCGCGTGTGGCATATAGCTCAAACAGCTTAAACATAACACGGGCGTAGAAGTTGTCCCGGGTAAATATCTGGCAGGCAGGTTCGTAATAACCCTTCCTTAAGGCATCCTTTGAGATTCCCTGCCGGAAGGCCGTGTCGGCGGCTAATTGAGCCACGATGAAGGCAGACTCAATACCGTTTTTGTAGGACCTGGATACACCCGCGTCGCCTATTATAACCAGCCTGTCTGCGTAAGGCTGCGCCGGAGTGCTCACGGATATCTTGGGAAAGCAAATGCAACAACAATCTTTTAACACCTCTGCCCCCCTGGGCAGCACCTTAAGGACTGCCGGGTGCTCCAGGAACTGCTTTACCTGCGGGGTACTTATGTCTCTTTTCCCGACAACGGCCACCGTAAGATACTTGCCCCTTGGCGTTAGCGATGCGAACTCAATGTCCCCGGTGCCCAGGGCAAAGACATGGATTGTGTTGCTGTCGTGCTTTCCGGCCATAAGCTCTTTGTCCAGGTCGGCCTCCATTATACAGGTACGAATGGTGTGGGGCGGGACGTAGCCGAACTGCATCTTTTCAAACATTTCCATGGTCGGCGTATTAATCCCGAACGCTCCCACTACCAGATCGGCATGCAGCTCTCTTGCTTCACGGCCATAGACTACGGTCACCTTATCCTCAGGCCGTTTTGGCAGTATTATGTCCTTTACCTCTTCATGGATAACGTTTGCGCCGCGCTCTTCTGCCGTTCTCAACATAAAGTTATCAAAGCTTGCGTCCGCCCCCAGACCTGAATTCGGTGGACCGGCGCCACGGAACACAGTCACTATACGTGGTGTGTGGCCGGGTTCAGGGTGGTGAAGGGACATCCGGTCTTCACGTGTAATAAAGTGATAGCCCTCTATTCTTGTCTGTATACAGCTTTCCGGCACGGAGATGTTCGCGCTGTCGAGTCTGTGCAGCATGTTCTCGGCCAGCACCCCCACGCTCATGTTACAGCCACTCTTGTCGGCCCGTGCGAAATCCCTCCACTCAAATATCGTCACAGAGACGTCCAGCCCGAGCTGCCCGGCCAGATGATTTGCAAAGTTTGCAAAGAAGCAGCCTGCCGGACCTCCGCCAATAATCGCTATCTGTGAACCGTCTTTGAGGAATATA
>JAZGAY010000285.1:0-16000 GCA_036475985.1 Candidatus Brocadiales bacterium | reverse complement strand
ACGTATTACAGTGGAGAGCCCCGGCCCGGGTGGGATGGTCACATGAGACCTGGACGGCGACGGCACTCTCGAACTGATAGGGGACTGGAACGGCACATGGTGATACTACAATAATACTACCTGGACGCGTCTTACCTCCGCGAGCCCCGGCTCGGGTGGGATGGTGTGCGGGGACCTGGACGGCGACGGCAAGGACGACCTGATAGGGGACTGGAGCGGCACCTGGTGCTACTACAATGACAGTACCTGGACACGTCTTACCACCGCGAGCCCCGGCCAGTGCGGGATGGCCACGGGAGACCTGGACGGCGACGGCAATGCCGACCTGATAGGGGATTGGAGCGGCACATGGATCTATATGAATGACAGCACCTGGAAACGTATTACTACGGACAGCCCGGGCGTGGGCGGGATTGTGTGCGGGGACCTCGACGGTCATGGCAAGGCCGACCTGATAGGGGACTGGCCCCCTAATGGCACCTGGGCCTACATGAATGATACTAACTGGACACGTCTTACCACCGCCAGCCCCGGCCCGGGGGGGATGGTGTGCGGGGACCTCGACGGCGACGGCAATGCCGACCTGATAGGTGACTGGAGCGGCACATGGTGCTATATGAATGATACTAACTGGAAAAGGATTACCACCGGCAGCCCGGGCGCGGGCGGTCTGGCCACAGGAGATCTGGACAGTGGCGGCAAGGCCGACCTGATAGGGGACTGGCCCCCTAATGGCACCTGGTGCTACATGAATGATACTAACTGGAAAAGGATTACCGGCGACAGCCCGAGCGCGGGCGGTCTGGTTACAGGGAACATTGACGGGAATTAAACCCCTGAAATCAACAAACACGTAGGGACAGGTTTAAAACCTGTCCCTACGTCAAATCAACGACCTAAAGGTCGTTGTCTACCATAAAAATCTAATGAGCAAGGGTAGACAACGAAGTTTACTTCGTTGACGCCCATCGGCCATTAATTCACCCCCACGCTTACCTCCCCCCTCAAGGGGGAGGGTAAGGGCCTACGGGTATACAGGATGTAGGGGCGCGATCCACCAGAGGCTGAAAGTTCGCCGAAGGTGAATCTCCTTGGAGCCGCCTCAGGAGGCTGCCTCTGGCACGGCCCGCCGGTTTGTTGGGAGGGCGGGTATGCAGTTATGGGTCTCTTGACGATATAAAGCAAGCCAATGAAGAGGCCTGCCGGTCCGGCGTTTAGAGAATACGATCTCCCCGGTCAGGCCAATTGCAATGGGAAAATATATTTACCTCAGTCCATCACCTCAAAGCCGAATGTATAGATCTTTATCTGCCCGGTTATTTCCATGGGCACTGTCAACTTGAACCTGGAGCCCGCTGCGTATTTTGACGGGTAGATGAAAACATCCTGGAAGCCGGAAGGGAAGGGCCGGACGTAGTCGCTATACGATGACTCTGCCGGGACCGTAGTGGATTCCATATAGGCGTGGCTGGAGGCCGCTTGTGCAGTCTTGGCGGGGACCTTTTTAGGGTCCTGCTCCCTGTTTAGCACCCAGTGTGTTGCGCCTTCCGGGTCTCTAAAGAGGACCTCGTCCCATATTATTGCTATAGGTTCCTGGGTCTTGTTCCATAATGTAAAATTTATCCGCCTCCGTGAGACGGTGAAGGCTACCCTGATATCGTCGTCTTCAAAGACGAGTTCTTCGCTGGATACGGGTTGAATGAGTTTTGTGGCGTGTTCGCGAGGGGCTTTCTCTATTCCCGTGCAGCCCGATACGGCTAGTAGCAAAAGAAGGACAAAAGGAATGCGTAGGTTTCTCATATACGTAGTCTCTTCAAGTATACGACCATACCACCCCTTTGTGCAGAGGATACCAGAGCTGAACAAAAAAGCAAGCAAATTTCGGCAGACGCCGTCGTAGTTATGGGAGTAGAGTCCCGTACCGGGCCATCGGGTGGCCCTTTGCAGGTGTTAAAGGGTCAGGATTTTGTGGGTTCTAGCCGTCTTTTGTCCCGGTCACGGTGGCGGTTGCCTCTGCCATGTCGACTATGGGAATGGTAGGGGCCTTGTCGCCCAGAAGTTCTGCGGCCAGCCACTGAGGAGCGCTCCTGTAACGGAGTACGGCCTTTATCTGAAGTGGCAATTTTGCGTCGACAGGGACCAGGAAGGCATATTTCTCTACCATCTCTCCCTTTGGGGGGATTCGGTGGTCTAAGATGACGTGGTCCGCCTCCCACACATTATAGGTAGGTTTTCCGTCCTTGTTTCCAAAGACGGTGTGGTATATGACAGCGTCTTCTTCAAATATATTGCCCTTATCGTCCAGACGGCCGGAGTGGTAGACGTCCTTTCCGTCAGCGTCCGAGACGTTTACTTCCAGCCACATCTGACGCACCTCTGTAAGCCCCGTCGGGATGTAGTGGCCTGCGCCCACGTTTTTTACCTTTAAGCGAAGCCTTAGCAGGTCTCCGGGTTTTACGGTCGAGGGCGGCACGATGTCCACTGTGGCGGCATTTTTGAGCCTGGCTTCGGCCATCTTCTGCCTCTCCGGCTCCTGGACGGGCGGACCGAGGACGAGGTTGGTGGCGCCGACAAAATAGTGAGTCCATATGTGAGGTCTCTCGATGCCCCCCACATGCTCCGCCGCCGCAAACCCGGGGTTATCGGGCCTCTCGGTAGAACCGGTAGAGGGCACACCCGGCCTCTGGCGCATGTGGCAGTCCTGACAGTGCACGGTGGTCTCCGGCTGGCCGGTGTTATAGGGACCGAGGCGCCACTCCGTATAGGTCTGTTCCACGGCCAGCCTGTTGCCTGCGTGAGAGACGTCGTGGCACGAACCGCAGAACTCCGACCGTGTATGGAGCTCGGAGAATTCTGTCTTATGCTGTGTCTCGGGACAGTCTTTAAAGGGTCCGCGTTTGGTCCCGAAATCCATCTTTGAGGCGTCTCCGGGGTCTACGATAAATGGAGCGTTCCCTATACCGGTGGTGGCTTTTATGGAGTGGCAGAAGTCGCAGAATATATTGTCCTTACTCGCCCCGGCCGGCATTGCCGGTTTGTCGGCCTCCCACTCCCCGGCAGTGAAACCTATGGGGTTGTGGCAGCGGACGCATGAGTCCATGACCTCGGTCTGTTCCTTCTTCCCTTCGGCCTCTTCACGGCCTTTCTGGTAGAGGGCCTGAAACAGGGGGTCGTACCATGCGTATGCGTGCGTGGAGCCCTTCCACTGCGCAAATATGTCCGTGTGACACGTCCCGCAGATTATGGGGAGAAAGAACCTGCTCTCCGGCATCTCCCCGCGGCCCGTGATGGGGCCCTCGGTTAGATTTGCCGGACGGTCCCGTTCCGGCGGGACCCAGCTCGGCGCCCATTCCTGCGCAGAGAGCTCAAACGCAATGCCCGTTAACACGAAGCAAAGAACCACCATTCCCACGATTTCAATCAAACGCCTCGGAGCTTTCATAATAGATGGACCCTCGTCAGACCTCTGTTGTATGGTATTGTAGCAATATGCAAGACATCATTCTTATACAAACTGACGACGATTTCAACTCCTAATGATGATATCTAACGGCGGCCCGAGACCCATTTACGGATGCGCGTATATTTTGTTTGAAATATAGGAGCAGAATATTGGATACTGTTATGTGCCAGGCATGGGCAATGTCCCGGTGGTGTTTTGCCCGGTAAAAACTTTATTGCGAGAAGGTGAATGGACGCGGTGCCCCAGAGGGCGGATACAATATGGCCGATTCGTTAGAGCTCAAGACTGAGACCGTACTGCACCGTCTTGAATTGAGCCGGTACCAGAGGGGTCCGAACGGGGACGTCGTGCTTATAGACCCGGAGGGGCCGAACTGGATAGGCACGGACGCACGCGGGGCGGAAATACTGGAACTCTTTGACAGCTCCAAAACATTTGGGGCGATTGTCAGCGAGTATTCCACAAGACACGAACTGGACCTGTCAAGAGCCTGGCTTCACGTACACACGTTTACCAGAGACGCCCTCCGTCACGGTCTGCTCGCCGGTGCGCCTTTTGAGAGGGCGCCGTATGAAGGCAGAAGCGCCTACCTTACCCTGGAGTCACTTAAAGAGCTGTGGATACACACCAATAACTCTTGTAACCTCTCATGCACTCACTGCCTGGTCGATTCGTCACCTTCCGGTGAGGAGGGACTTCCCACGGAGACGATATTGCGCACCGTAGACGAGGCGCACGGGTTGGGTGTCACACAGTTCTACTTTACGGGAGGCGAACCCTTCCTCAGACAAGATTTTTTTGAGCTCGTTGAGCGCGTTCTGGGGCACGAAGACACAAGTCTCACCATACTCACGAACGGCACCGTACTCGACGACCGGAAGATTGCCGGACTCAAGCGGTTCCCCGCGTCCCGCCTGCATCTGCAAATAAGCCTTGACGGTTCACGGCCTGAGATAAACGACCCTATCAGGGGCGAAGGTGCTTTCGCAAAGATTATCGAGGGCGTTAAACGGGTCGTCGAGAGCGGTATTAGCCCCACGGTGTCTACGGTAATTACACCTGATAACGTGGAAGACGTCGGCCGGATTACAAGGCTTCTGTCATCGATGGGCGTACGGAATCACCACCTGCTCTTTATGCATCACAGGGGTAGGGCGGTGGGGCATGATGAATCGTTTTGCCGGCCCGTACCCGCACAGAAACTTATAGATGCGGTAAGGGACGCAAGGCGGGTTGCGCTTGAATCGGGCATGACTATTGACAACCTGTCTTTTGTCCGCATGCGTGTCGATTCGCCTATCCATACCCGTTACGACCTGAGCAATGCATGCTGGGATAGTCTGTGCATGTACTCAGACGGGGAGGTCTACCCGTCCGCCGCACTTGCGGGGCATCGGGGCCTGTCCTGTGGAAACGTAAAGCAGAGCAGTCTGCAAGGAATCTGGAGGGATTCGCCCGTATGCCGCAGGTTCAGGCAGGCTACGCTACAAAACAAACCCGGGTGCCGGGAGTGCGACCTGAGGTTCCTCTGTGGCGGCGGTGATATGGAGCACGCCTATCTCTACTCTGCCGCGCATAACGGCGGGGATGGCCTGTCATCAATGGACCCGTACTGTGGGCTGCATAAGGCCTTGATAATAGAGACCATGCACGAGCTGACGGGCGCAGGCGCAATCAACAATAAATCCGGCGCCCCGGTGGTCTTCAGGGGCATGGGAGAGGATGCCGCGCGGTGCGGTGCGGGCGCGTGTGACGGGAGCAATAATAATGATGAAAAGGGATTTGTCGTGAGAACACTCAGTTCTAACTGCGTACTCTCTGCCGTGCATGAGGGGCCGAGACGTGCGGTGCGTGAATTCTACTCCCGGGCCGCTACAGACCCGCAGGAGGAGCTTTGCTGCACGACGGGCCTTTCGGACGACGACGTGTCACATATCCCGGAAGGTGTCCTCGAGAGGGCCTACGGGTGCGGGGGTCCGGTTAACGCAGCGAGTATAACCGGGGGAGAGAGGGTGCTCGACCTTGGTTCCGGGGCCGGCATAGACTGCTTCATTGCGGCAAAGAGGGTGGGGCCTACCGGCCGCGTAATCGGCGTGGACATGACAGACGAGATGCTCGATGCCGCAGGGGGGTTCAGGCAGGAGGTGGCGGGAAATCTTGGTTATGACGTTGTGGAGTTCAGGAAGGGTTTTTTGGAGGAAATCCCGGTTGAATCGGCGTCCGTAGACGTAATACTCTCGAACTGCGTCATTAACCTCTCGCCCGATAAAAGACGGGTCTTTCGTGAGATGTGGCGGGTGCTCGCAGACCACGGACGCATCGTGATATCCGACATAGTCTCCAGCAGGAAGGTCCCCGAACGACTGCGGGCGGATAAACAACTGTGGGGGCAATGCCTTAGCGGGGCGCTTACGGAGGAAGAATTTCTGTGCTTTCTCGAACAGGCAGGCTTCTATGGTATCCGGGTGCTTTCCAAGACCTTCTGGAAGGAGGTGGAGGGCCACAGGTTCTTCTCAGTGACGGTAAGGGGCTACAAATACGAGAAACGGGCAGAGTGCGCCTATCAGGGTCATAGGGCCGTTTATCTGGGCCCCCACAAGGCCATAATAGACGAGGAAGGGCATCTCTTCCCCAGAGGTGAGGAGGTAGAGGTCTGCACGGATACCGCGAGGAAACTCAGGGAACCCCCGTATGATGGTAGCTTTGCAATTATCGATCCGTCGGGCGACACCGATGCAGGTATCAAATGTGAAGTGGATTCAGACTCGGATAGTAAGTGCTGTGGGTAGAGAAGAAAACCAACACCTGGTTGCCTTATAGACAAAAATACAGTGTGATGTTTGTGTCTGGGATTATGGCGATAAAAGACGTCCTTATAATATTAGTTAAATATCCGGAACCCGGAAGGGTGAAGACCCGTCTCGCTGCAATGCTTGGTGCCGATGAGGCCGCACGGTTGTACAGAGACATGGCCGAGGACATCATTGGGCGTCTGAAGGGATGCGGGGAGTGTGAGACCGTTATATTCTTCGACCCGCCCGAAAGGGCCTCGGACGTGAGGGAGTGGTTGGGTGAGGAACTCTCATATATGGAGCAGTCGGGAGGTGACCTGGGCCAAAGAATCTCTAGCGCGTTTGAGAGCATGTTTAAAGCGGGCGCAAGGAGGGCCGTTCTCATCGGGACTGATTGCACGGAGGTTACACGGGAGGTTGTTACAAGGGGGTTTTTGTCCCTTGAGAAAAAGGACGTAGTAGTAGGTCCGGCAGAAGACGGCGGATATTATTTGTTGGGCCTTTCATGCCCTGTGCCGGCACTGTTTGACTTGATAGACTGGAGTACGGACAGGGTCTTTGGGCAGACCGTGGAGAGGATAAAAGAGCAGGGTCTTTCCTTCGGCACGCTGGAGCCGCTGAAGGACCTGGATGAACCGTCGGATCTCTTATAAGACAATTTTCCCTTGCCGCCCGCAAAAAGACCTACTATAAATTAGCCTGCCAGGGATCGCGCCGGGTCGACCGCCAGGGGCACGAAACTTGTTGACAAAACGTAGTTTATGTTATATCTGATGTGACTTTTTCAAACTATAATTACAGCTTTGTCTTACCGGGTAACAACTATGGCAAGAAAGAAGAAGACGGGAAGAAACCTCGGCATTGTCTCTATAGTAGGGCCCGGACTGATAGGTGGGTCGATTGGACTCGGCCTCAGGAAGAACGGACTCTGCGAGTCTGTTATAGGTATAGGCCACCGGCGGGTATCCTTGGCCAAGGCCCTCAGGATGGGGGCTATTGACGAGGCTACGCAGGATATAGAAAAAGGTGTAGCCAAAGCGGATGTAGTGATCCTGTGCACGTCGGTACGGCTTATACCGGATATGGCTGCCAGGGCCATCCCGGCAATGAAGCGGGGAGCCATCCTGACCGACGTGGGTAGCACAAAACGCGAGATAGTGGAGACTGTAGGACGTATAAGGAGAAAGGACACGGCGTTTATAGGCGGCCACCCGATAGCCGGCTCGGAGAAGAGGGGTATAGACGCCGCACGAAAAGACCTGTTTGAGGGCTCCGTCTGCATACTTACGCCCACGGGCCGTAACATGGGCGCTCTACGGACGATAAAGGCGATGTGGCAGGGTCTGGGCGCCAGGGTACATACACTATCCCCTAAGGAGCATGACAAAACCCTTGCCTCGACAAGCCACCTGCCACTACTACTGGCCGCCTCTCTGGTGAATATGGTTGGCGCCAAGAAACTGCCGTTCACAGGGCCGGGATTTCGTGACATGACCAGGATAGCCTCAAGCGATCCCGTGCTGTGGTGCGACATACTGTTACAGAACCGCCGTGAGGTCCTGGCGGCCCTGGCGTCGTTCGAGAAGGAGCTGGATGCCTTGAAGTTTGCAATGGATAAAAAGAGACCGGGGAGACTATCCTCCAGGCTTTTGCGTGCCAAACGCCTGAGGGATACTCTTTGAGGCAGAGACAGTTGCCCGTGATTTCCTGGCTACGACTATGCAGACCAGAATAGAGATATTTCAAAAACCGGAATTGCCGGACCACGTTGGTGAACAGATTCTTGCCGAGATTCGCTCACTGGGGATTCAGGGTGTCGAGGAGGTGAGGGTAAAGGAGATATACCTCATTGAAGGGGCGCTCTCCGGGGAAGATATAGAGAGGGTGTGTACGGAGCTGCTTGCCGACGTGATTGTACAGGACTATGCGTTCAACTCACATCGCCCCGGGGTAGAAGAGGCGGCAGGACACACCGTGGATGTTGTAAAAAAGCCGGGCGTAATGGACCCGGCAGAGTTTACGGCCATAAAGGGCATAAAAGACCTTGGCCTTGAGGTCAAGTCACTGAAGCGGGCCAGACAATACAGCCTGAGAGGCGAGCTTACCCGCGAAGAAATGAATGACATAGCCACCAGGGTACTCTCGAACAGCACGATTGAAGACGTGTATATTGACTCAAAGGAGATACCCTGCGCCGGGTTGCCCCGTGAGTACGTCTTTAAGAAGACGACCGTTCCACTGCTTGAGACCTCGCCCGAGAAGCTCCTTGAGATTAGTAGAGATATGCAGCTGTACCTGAGTCTTGAGGAAATGAAGACGGTTCAGGATTATTATAAGAGAATCGGCAGGGAACCAACGGATATTGAGCTTGAGACCATTGCCCAGACATGGTCGGAACACTGTATGCACAAGACCCTGCGGGGAGTGATAGATTATAACGGCGAAAGGATAGACAACCTGCTCAAACAGACCATAATGAAGGCCACGCATGAACTGCGCAAGTCCTGGTGCCTGAGCGTGTTTGAAGACAATGCCGGCATCATAGCGTTTGACGGGGATTATGGGATTTGCTTTAAGGTCGAGACGCACAACCACCCGTCCGCTATAGAGCCTTATGGCGGGGCCAGCACGGGCATCGGCGGAGTTATACGGGACATACTGGGCTGCGGCCTTGGCGCAAAACCCATTATGAATACGGATGTTTTTTGCTTTGGGCCCCCGGACATGCCTTATGACAAGGTGCCCAGAGGTGCGCTACATCCAAAGCGTGTCTTCAAGGGCGTAGTGCGGGGGGTCAGGGACTACGGCAACAGGATGGGGATCCCGACGGCTAACGGCGCCATCTTCTTTGACGAAAGATACACGGGTAATCCACTGGTCTTTTGTGGCAATCTGGGACTGATACCCAGGAACAGGTGCGAAAAGGAGGCGCAGCCCGGTGACCTTATTGTCCTGGTGGGTGGTCGAACCGGCAGGGACGGTATACACGGTGCGACCTTCTCCTCCGTAGAGCTGACGGACGAATCAGAAACCGTCTCAAGTGGTGCTGTCCAGATAGGAAACCCCATTACAGAAAAAAAGATGACAGATTTATTGATTGAAGCGCGCGACATGGACCTCTTTAATTGCATAACCGATTGTGGTGCCGGCGGCCTGTCGTCAGCGGTGGGAGAGATGGGCAGGGAACTGGGTGCAGTCGTAGACCTCGACAAGGTACCGATAAAATACCGCGGACTCTCTTACTGGGAGATATGGGTCTCAGAGGCACAGGAGAGGATGGTACTTGCCGTAGCGCCAAGAAATTCCCAGACACTGGCCGCACTGTTTGCATCCGAGGACATGGAATCGACCGTAATAGGAAGCTTTTCAGATGACAGGAAGCTCATCCTGAGGTATCAGGGACAGGTTGTAGGGGAGCTGGATATGGGATTTTTGCACGAGGGGCTTCCGCGTGTGGTACGCAAGGCCGAATGGACGCCAAAACGTCATAGCGAGCCGGACCTCCCGGAGAAGAAGGACTATACCGAGGACCTGCTAAAAATTTTGTCCTCGTGGAACGTATGCAGTAAGGAGTCTGTCATCAGAGAGTATGACCATGAGGTGCAGGGCGGGTGCGTGCTAAAACCCCTTCAGGGTGTCAAAAACGACGGGCCGGGGGACGCCTCTATCGTTACGCCCATCCTTGGCTCAAGACGTGGTGTAGTCGTCTCCTGTGGCATGAACCCCAAATACGGCGACATAGACCCCTATCACATGGCTGCCTGCGCGATAGACGAGGCCCTGAGGCAGATAATCTCCGTAGGCGGTGAGCTTGACAGGACGGCCCTGCTCGACAATTTCTGCTGGGGTAACACCCAGTTGCCCGACAGACTAGGAGGGCTTGTAAGAGCGGCCCAGGCTTGTTATCATATGTCCCTTTATTTCGGGACGCCGTTCATCTCAGGAAAGGACAGCCTGAATAACGAGTTCAGTGTTGCAGGTGACGAGACCATCTGCATACCGCCCACGCTGCTCATCTCGGCCGTCTCGGTGATGGAAGACGTGAGGAAGGCGGTATCAATGGATTTGAAGGCGCCTGGCGACCTTGTTTTTATGGTCGGTCCGACCAGGGCGGAGCTTGGCGGTTCCCACTATTATTATATCCATGGCCATATTGGTAACGAAGTGCCGCACGTGGACACACAGAAGGCGAAGGAGACGATGGACGCCCTCTCGAAGGCATCGGGAAAGGGGCTGGTCAGGGCATGTCACGACTGCTCCGAAGGTGGCCTGGCTGTGGCTGCAGCGGAGATGAGCTTCGCAGGTGGCCTTGGTATGGAGCTTAATGCAAGAGACGTACCCACTGAGGGTGATGAGACCTTTGGGGAGGGTACAATCCTCTTTTCTGAATCGCCGACGCGGTTTGTTGTGGAGGTGCGGCCCAGGGACCAAAAGGCATTCAGACGTGTTATGAGGCATGTGCCGTGTGACATCATCGGCAAGGTTAGGAGTGACAGGACATTTATTGTAAGGGGCCTGCGGGGGCGGCCGGTAATCTATGCAGACATAGACCGGCTTAAGGAGGCCTGGCAGGCGCCCCTGAGATAATAAAGGCTGTAACGGGTTAAGTGGGCGCATTTTTCTGGGATGACCAGTGTTCAAACGGTGGAGACGAAAGATGGCGAACGTTACGACAGCAAGCAAGGTTCCAAGCGACATAGAGATTGCACAGGCGGCAAAACTTAAGCCCATTCAGGAGATAGCCGGCGAACTGGGGATTCAGGATGACGAACTCGAGCTCTACGGAAAATATAAGGCCAAGATAAACCTGAGTGTTCTTGAAAGGTTAAAAAAGAGGCCGAACGGCAAATACATTGACGTAACCGCCATAACCCCCACGCCGCTGGGAGAGGGCAAGACCACCACCACTGTGGGCCTGGGCATGGCCATGAACAGGATTGGCAAGCAGACCGTGATTGCCATTAGGCAGCCTTCACTTGGCCCAGTGTTCGGCATAAAGGGCGGCGCCGCAGGCGGCGGTTATTCTCAGATAGTGCCGATGGAGGACTTTAACCTCCACCTGACCGGCGATAACCACGCCGTATCGGTCTCACATAACCTCCTCAGTGCCTTTCTGGACAACCACCTGATGCACGGCAACAAGATGGGCATAGACCCGTTCAGCATCACGTGGCCAAGGGTGGTTGATATAAGCGATCGCGCGCTCAGGAACATAATAATCGGCCTTGGCGGCAGGCTTAACGGTGTGCCCAGAGAGGCAAGTTTTGAGATCTGTGTCGCCTCCGAGGTGATGGCGATACTGGCGCTTGCCACCGACCTCAAGGACCTGAGGGAGAGGCTGGGCCGGATAGTCGTCGGCAACACGCGTGACGGCAAGCCCGTCTCTGCAGAGGACCTGAAGTGTGCGGGCGCGATGGCCGTGTTGATGAAGGACGCGCTCAATCCCAACCTGCTTCAGACCATTGAGAACACACCCGCATTCGTGCATAGTGGCCCCTTCGGTAACATCGCCCATGGCAATAGTTCTATCGTAGCCGATCAGGTGGCACTCAAGTGCGCCGACTTCGTGGTGACCGAGAGTGGGTTCGGCGCGGACCTCGGTGCAGAAAAGTTTATGAACATAAAGTGCCGCTATTCGGGTCTCAAGCCAAACGCAGCCGTTATTGTGGCGACGATAAGGGCGCTCAAGATGCACGGCGGCGTGGGCAAGATTGTTGCCGGCAAACCACTGCCCGAGGAGCTCCTCAGGGAGAACGTGCCCGCGGTTGAGAAGGGCTGTGAAAATCTTATCCATATGATCGAAAGCATGAAACTCTACGGGATACCGTCGGTCGTCGCGATAAACGCCTTCCATACCGATACCAAGGCCGAGATAGAGGCCATAAAGGCCATTGCGCGGGAGTACGGGGCCGAGGACGCCGTAGAGTCAAACCACTGGGCAAAGGGCGGCGCGGGCGCGGAAGACCTGGCCAGGGCGGTAGTCGCCGCAGCCGAAAAACCCTCGAACTTCAAGTTCCTCTACCCCCTTGAGGCGAGCATAGAAGAGAAGATGGAGACCATTGCCACCAAGGTATACGGTGCCGAGGGTATAGACATCATGCCCGCCGCAAAGAAGAAGATACAGCTCTATAATGGATGGGGAACAAAATACACCCATATGCCGATATGTATGGCAAAGACCCACCTCTCGCTCTCCCATAACCCGGCGCTGCTGGGCAGGCCCAAGAACTTCCACGTACCCATCCGCGACCTCAAGGCCTCGGTCGGCGCGGGCTTCCTATACGCGCTTCTTGGCGATATGAGGACCATGCCCGGTCTCCCGTCCAAACCCGCCGGAGAAAACGTGGACATCGACCTCAAGACCGGCAAGATAACCGGCCTGTTCTAAGCGCGATCTTTACGACCGTCAATTCGATGGTCAATAATTGTAGGGGCATCCGCCTAAGGCGGGCAACGTGCCCCTACGACCCGCAGACAGGAACGAGCCCTGTTTCCACAAGAGTAATATCACGTAGGGACAACCTTCAACCGGAAATTCGTTTGAAAAAGCGCGGGTATTCGTGGTATATTTCAGTTTTAGCGTATTGCCCCAAAGGGGCCGTCAGAAAAGGTGTTACGTTGAATGCCAAAGGTAAAGGCCCTGGTACTTCGCACGGCCGGGACTAATTGCGATTTGGAGACGGAGTACGCCTTCAAAAAGGCCGGGGCGGACGTCCACCGTATCCATGTAAATAGAATCCTTGAGAAGAAGAACGAGATACTGGACGGTTACCACATATTGGTCCTTCCGGGTGGATTTACCTACGGCGACGACATAGCAGCCGGAAAGATCCTGGCAAATCTCCTGAGATTCCACCTGGAGGAGAATATTGGAAAATTCCTCCGGGACGGGAAGCTTATTATAGGCATCTGCAACGGCTTTCAGGCCCTGGTGAAAAGCCGCCTGCTGCCTGCCCTGGATAGTGGAGGTGCTCAAGAGGCGACCCTCACGTTCAACGACTCAAACAGGTTCGAGGCGAGATGGGCACACATTAAGGCCTGTTCCGGTAAATCGGTATACGTTGAGGAGGGACAGGTGCTTTATCTGCCGGTTGCCCATGCAGAGGGCAAGTTTGTTACCAGGGACGATGAGACACTTGAGAGGTTGAGAGGTTCGTCTCAGATAATCTTCAAGTATGTGAATGAAGGTGGGGAGGGTGCAGGATACCCTTACAATCCCAATGGGTCTGTGGACGGCGTGGCCGGTGTATGCGACGCCACTGGGCGCATACTTGGGATGATGCCGCATCCGGAGCGATACGTAGAACCCGTTCAGCACCCCCACTGGCAGAGAGCGGGACTTGACAAGAAACCTCACGGAGCACAGATATTTGAGAACGCAGTAAAGTATGTCAAAAAAAACCTTTCATAGAGGACAGTAGATAACGATGAAGAAGGAGACACTTACCACGGAACCGCCCATACAGATTGAGGCGATTCAAGGGGAGCTGGGTTCTTACGACCGGAAGATAACCTCAGGGGACCTCATAGGGCTTCTGCAGAAGACACAGGATGCCTACGGATATCTGCCCAGGGAAGCGCTTGAATACATGTCCAGCGAGACTCGCATACCGATGGCCAGGATATTTGGTGTGGCCTCCTTCTACGGCCAGTTTTCCTTCATACCCAAGGGTAAGTTTACCATCAAGGTCTGTACGGGTACGGCCTGCCACGTCAGGGGCGCGCCCGAGGTGATGGGTGAGCTTGAGCGTAACCTCGGAGTAAGAGAAGGCGATACCACAAAAGACATGAGATTCACGCTTCAGTCGGTGGCCTGTCTCGGCACCTGTGCGCTGGGCCCGATTGTAGTAGTTGGGAGCAGTGTGAAGACCAGCGGGGCGTCGTGTTGTGACTCTCCTTTAGGGGAAAAGGTGGCGCTGGGCGATAAGTTCTATGGCCAGGTCGCCCCTGAAAAGGTTGTGGAGATCCTGGAGCACTACAGAGAGGCGTGACTTAATGGAAAGACTTGACTCAACAAAGGCGCTGGAAAAACTGAGGGAAGGGCTGAAGAAGGAAGAAGAAGCCGACAAGAGACCGACCGTAGTGGTATGCGGTGGGACGGGTTGCGATACGTTCGGCGGCCATGCCCTCTATGGCGCATTCGAAGAGCTGGTAGAGAAGCGCCAGCTCCACGACAGGGTGAGGTTGAAGAAGACGGGATGTCAGGGCCTCTGCGAGAAGGGACCACTGGTCAACGTCTGGCCCAGTAATATCTTTTACCAGAAGGTAAAGGAACAGGATGCTATAAAGATAGTTGAAGAAACGGTCCTTACCGGCGGCGTTATACAGAAACTCCTTTACACAGACCTTAACACGAGACAAAAGGTTGTTTACCAGCAGGATATCCCGTTCTATAAGAAGCAGTTCCGGATAGTACTCAGACACAACGGGATTATAGACCCTACAAGCATCAACGACTACATCTCGGTCGGCGGGTATGCAGCGCTCGAAAAGGTGCTGACAAAGATGAGCCGGGACGAGGTGATTAAGGAGATTTCGGATTCTGGCCTAAAGGGTAGAGGCGGTGCCGGGTTCAGCACCGGGAAGAAATGGGGGTTTGTTAAGAATACGCAGGCCGACAGGAAATACATTATATGCAATGGCGATGAGGGAGACCCGGGGGCCTTTATGGACAGGTCCGTGCTGGAAGGCAACCCGCACTCTATAATCGAGGGCATGCTTATCGCGGCCTATGCTATAGGTGCGCAGGAGGGGTACTTCTACGTGCGTGCCGAGTATCCGCTTGCGATCAGGAACATCCAGACAGCCATAGACCAGGCAACGGAACTGGGTTTGCTGGGCAACAATATATTAGGTTCGGGGCTCAATGTTGATCTAAAGATAAAGCAGGGCGCCGGGGCGTTTGTCTGTGGCGAAGAAACGGCACTTATAGCCTCTATAGAGGGTAAGCGAGGTATGCCGCGCACGCGTCCGCCGTTCCCGGCGGTCTCAGGACTGTGGGAGAAGCCAACCTGTATAAACAACGTGGAGACGTTGGCCAATATCGCGCCCATAATTGAAAAGGGGGCGGAATGGTACAGCGGCATCGGTACTGAAGGAAGTAAAGGGACAAAGATCTTTGCCCTGGCGGGTAATGTGAGAGACACTGGATTGGTAGAGGTGCCCATGGGCACTACGCTGAGGGAGATAATTTTCGGCATAGGCGGCGGCATTGCACGCAAAAGGGCCTTTAAGGCCGTACAAATAGGCGGTCCGTCGGGCGGCTGTGTGCCGGAGGAGCATCTGGACACACCGATTGATTACGAGTCGCTTCAAAAGGTGGGCGCCATAATGGGTTCCGGGGGGCTTATAGTAATGGATGAGAAGACGTCCATGCCCGGGATGGCCAAATATTTTATAAATTTTATACAGGACGAGTCTTGTGGTAAATGTGTCCCCTGCAGGGTTGGCACAAGGAGGATGCTGGAAATCCTCAACCGTATAAATGAGGGAGAGGGAAGGGACGGAGACATAGCATTACTGCAGGAACTCGGCAGCCAGATAAAGGTGACGTCTCTCTGTGGCCTGGGGCAGACGGGGCCAAACCCCGTACTGGCGACAATAAGATATTTTAGACACGAGTACGAGACCATGATAAAGGGCGAGGACCCGCAGAAGGCAGGGAAACCGTCTGACCTCTCAAAGGTGTCAGGGGGATAGCGATGAAGATTATTTCCGTAGCGGGCACCAGTAGTGAAGCAGGTAA
>JAZGAY010000284.1:0-14554 GCA_036475985.1 Candidatus Brocadiales bacterium | reverse complement strand
TTGGGACTGCTTATACTTTTATGAACCATATGAGATAATCCGGCATTATAACACAGCCAACTGCAAAGTTGAACAAAGTATACGAGCAGCATGTGATGCCACACAAAGGGAGGTTTTCAGGCGGGTGCCGAGAGGTTGTTTGCCTTAACTGTCTGCGGCCAGGGTGGTTGGGAAGGTTGCCCGGGAACAAAAAAGCGGATAAATGTAGTGACAATATAATTCAGTAACACTTGTTGTAGTGGACTGTTATGCAAAATATGTAATGACAATTTAGCGAAATTCGGCTGCAGGGCCATTAAAGACGCCCGGCGCAATTTGCCCTCTGTCCTCAACGAGACCGCTCGATTCTGTGGCCGGCAGTCCCTCCGGTTTGACTTTCGCTGGTTTTGTGGTATAGTCTATATAGAGGAAGGTCCAACGCGAGGCGTGTCGGAAGGCATGCCAGCACCCCGTATAGTTACCTGGCTAATAACGGGCAGGTCAACTGCAGGATCGGGGCTGTGAATACCACGCTGGAGCTTCCTCTGTGTTTTTTAGCGTTGTCACTTCTCCAGATCATACGCCATACGTAGTCGGGCAGCCCCGGAGGGGTGGTGGGTGCCGATGGTGCTTCTTGGATTGTATTTCCCCGGTTTCTTTCTCTTAAACTCTGAAATCCTTATGTTCATGACTGGCCGTCCGTCCTTGCCGTTTATATTGTAATATCCCTAAAAAAGCGGGTTTGTGCCGTTGGCCCCTGGTCCCCACGCGTCTATGCCGCTCTCTACACACGATACGGCGGGAATCGCGCGCAATGCCCCCCCCTCCTTCTTGCCGGATTGCCAGTGGTTGGCACCGTGATTTTGTGTGAGGGCCGGGAAGTTCAGGCAACGGGCGATTTTAGCGGCAGGAAGCCGAGCGGCACAGGGGGGTGTCTCTGCAATGACCTAATGACTGGTTCACCGATATGCCTTATAAATTCACGACTATAACGTCCGATAATATATATTATGTTGCATTGGACGGGTTGAACCCTGCAATCCCGGGTTTTTCTGCCAATCTGGATGTGTTGGCAGGCCATTCTTGTCCAGGGTAGATATGTTTCAAGGACCAACGGTGCCAAAGGCTGCCGAATCGCGGGGTCTTCGGGTCATTCCCCACCACTAGCTCACCGAACACCGGATTTGCCTGTAATCACCTGGGTTTCCCCCCAAAAAA
The DNA here is from genome assembly GCA_036475985.1 of Candidatus Brocadiales bacterium. GTDB lineage: Bacteria > Planctomycetota > Brocadiia > Brocadiales > Bathyanammoxibiaceae > Bathyanammoxibius. The sequence goes on along the minus strand of JAZGAY010000284.1, from coordinate 13,357 downwards.
GGACCATTCGCGGGGTTTTGCTGTAACATGTTATATTGTAAAGTGTTATGTGGCGTTTGGCATGGTTGGGTGGAATTTTCTGTGATTTTGTCCAAAAATCTATGTCTTCACGTCTTGACGGATTTTTTTTCGGGGGCGATGCCGGTAATTGCAGTTGCCCGGGCAGCAAATTTGGCCTTTAGACGAACACGACGGCCTCTTCTCGGGAGACGCGCCGGGGGGCTGAGGGTTTTTGGGCCCCATAACCCACGGGCACGATGGCCACGGGGCGCAGGTGCTTGGGTAGGCCGAGTACCTCGGTGGCGATCTGCTCGTCGAAGGCGCCCACCCAGGCCGTTGCCAGGCCATGCTCGCAGGCAAGTAGCATGAGGTTCTGTACGCTTGCGGCGACGTCCTGCAGGGCGTAGAGCTCGGTGCCGCGTTGGCCGTAGTGCGATCCTATGCCCATGTCGGCGCAGGCCGCTATGGCAAGCGGGGCCTCGGCGATGAAGCCCTGTCCCCCGGCGGCCCTGACAAGCCCGTCTTTAACGGCCTGATCACGCACGAAATAGAATCTGCGGCCTTGGAGGTTCCCTGCGCTCGGCGCCCATATAAGCGCCTCTATCAGCTCGTCTACGATGTGCTCTGGTATTTCCCTGTGCTGGAATTTCCGGATGCTGCGTCTTTTCTTGATGATTTCCAGTAAAGAACTCATGGCGTTGGCTCCCACTCCCCGGTTTTTATGGTGGAAAATTTTCAGGGACTAACGGTTGAGGTTGTGATGCGATATATGGGCAGTGACGTGATGAATATGTCCCAGTTTCCCTGTCTCATCTGGTCAGGGTTCCCGTTCCTGAAATCCATCCACACGATACGGTCCTCATAGACGGCGGGCTGGCGCTGCGGGGCGGCTGAGTTGCAGAGGGGTTCCTCTTTGCCGGTGGTTATGTCGTAGACGTAGATGGCGGTGTTCTTGTCCCCGCTACTACTATTATCGTCGACCCACAGTACCGTGTTCTTCCATATCTGTGGCCACCACTGCTTGGAGGGTTTTTGGCATATGCACGTGGTGGCTCCGGTGGAGAGGTCGTGCATGTATATGTCCCAGTTACCGTTACGGCCGTCGACCCAGACCACGTGGTTTCCGTAGATTACGGGGCTGAACTGGTCGGCGGGGTCGTCTGTGAGCCGGCGTTCTTCGCCCTTGGCGAGGTCGTAGAGGTAGATGTCCCAGTTTCCGTGTCGCTTGTCGTGCCAGACGATGGAGTCTTTGTAGATGTCGGGCTTGCCCTGTGCCTCGGGGTCATCGGTTATCTGCCGGGTTTCTCTCGTCTTAAGGTTGTAAAGGTATATGTCGCCGCGTCCGTATCCGTTGCGCCAGTCTTCCCAGACGACATGGTCGCCCCATATCCTCGGCAGCATCTCGTGCCACGACTTGTCGGCGGCGACCTCTCTCCTGTTGCCGCTCTTGAGGTTCAGGACCCACACGTCCCAGTTGGCCCCCCATAACTGATATACCACCTGGTCCTTATAGACGTTTATCGAGCTTATCTCTTTGCCGCCCGGCGGGATGCGGACCTCCTCTTCCCTTGCATAGTTGTACATAAACATGTCGGAGTTGCCGCTCCGGCGGTCGAGCCATAGGACGTTTGTGCCCCATATCTGGGGGTAGTATTGGAAGGCGGGGTTTGTGGTGATGTCCTTGCCGCAGGGGTCCTGCCCGGAGGCGGTACGGTTGCCGGGGACGCACATATTAATAAGTAGAAGGGTTGAGTACAGTAAGACAAGAAGCCGGAACGGTTTCATGGTCTCTTAGCGGTTATAGTGTTTAGTGTATGGTTTACAGGCAACCATGAGATTCTAGCACTGCCGGAAATCCGTGTAAAGGCCGTTTTGCGGCGCTCCGGTGGGTGGTTTCTGTAGCGCAAGGCACGGCATAAAAAGGTTTTTCGAGCTTTCTTGACAGGGATAAAAAAAAAGGTATAATGTTGGGTTCTGGTCTTTATAAATGACACTCCAATCCGGTGGACGGGAGAATGGCGGGACAACATGAAAGAATATTACAGTGTAGTTGATGCGCTGTCAAACAAGGCTGGAGGCTCTTACGTCTTCAGCTCTATATTAATGAAGCGTGCAAGGCAGCTTGTCAAGGGCTCTTTGAGCGCATTCCATACGGAAGGGTTTGACCCCATAAGGACTGCCTTTGAAGAGTACGAACAGGACCAGCTGGAGGTTTTGCGGGATGGCGTACCACTGCAGGTCGTTCCGTCGAAGCGGAAGAAAGGTAAGAAGTGACGCTTGGAGAGCCGATGATTAAGGTGGAAAACCTGAGCAAGCGTTACGCGGACATGCTTGCGGTGGACGATATATCATTTGAGGTCCACGAAGGCGAGGTTCTTGGTTTCCTGGGACCCAACGGCGCGGGCAAGTCCACGACGATGCGTGTCCTTACGTGCTTCATCCCCGCTACTTTAGGTTTTGCCTGGGTAGCCGGCTATGACGTCTTTACCGACTCCCTTAAGGTCAGGGAGCAGATTGGATACCTCCCTGAGAACGTACCCCTGTATCTGGACATGAGGGTAAACGAGTATCTGATGTTTCGGGCGGAGCTGAAGAAGGTGCCCCGGAAGGACAGGAAATCCAGACTCGGCGAGTGCATCGAGAGATGCGGTGTCAAAGAGGTACAGAACCAGATGGTGGGCACCCTGTCCAAGGGTTACAGGCAGCGGGTGGGCCTTGCCGACGCCCTGATCAATGACCCGAAGATTTTAATCCTCGACGAGCCGACCATAGGTCTTGACCCCAACCAGATTCGGCAGGTAAGACAACTCATAAAAGAGTTGGGAGAGAAACACACGATACTTCTATCCACACACATCCTGCCTGAGGTGGAGATGGTGTGCGGCAGGGTAATTATCATCGATAAGGGCAAGCTGGTGGCGAACGACACGCCCGCAAACCTGCTGACCCAGCTTGAGGGCGGTTCCGTGTTGAAACTACAGGCCAAAGGCCCCGAGAAGCGTATCGCGCAGGCACTGAAAGGCCTTGCGGGTGTAACGAGCGTCCTGGAAGAAGCACACGACGGTGCGGTAAAACATTTTATGATAGAGACGGGCAAGGACAGGGACATCAGAGAGGACATCTTCCGGACCTTTGTGAAAAACGAGTGGGTGCTCCTGGAGATGCAGAAGGTACCCGTCACCCTGGAAGATATCTTCCACCAGCTTACTACCAAGGAAGAGGTTGTTGCCGTAGAGGAGGAATCTGAAAAGAGTGGTGTGGGTATCGGGTAGAGGTTTTCCGGTACGTTTGGTAAGCATCAGGGTTTGTTAAGGATGGATAAATGGGCGGTACAACGACGATTTTTAAACGAGAGATGATTGGTTTCTTTTTCTCTCCGGTTGCATATATCGTAATTGCGTTGTTTTTGATATTTTGCGGCTACTTCTTTGCCACATTGTTAGCCCTCACGCAACAGGCGACGCTGGCATACAGCCTTGCCAACACACAGTTCATACTCTCTATCCTTGCGCCTGTGATTACTATGAAACTACTGTCCGAGGAGGTGCGCTCAGGGACGATAGAGATGCTTGTGACGGCGCCGGTAACGGATTTTGAGGTGGTGTTCGGGAAGTTTCTGGCCGCGTGGTTTCTATACCTTGTGATGCTTGCCCCCACACTCCTTTATGTCGTATTCCTGAAATGGGTGGGGGACCCCGATATGGGCCCGATCATATCCAGTTACATAGGGCTTGCCCTGATGGGAGCGATGTTCATATCGATAGGGCTCCTTATGTCCTCCCTTACAAAGAGTCAGGTAGTAGCCGGTGTGCTGGGCATAGTGACCCTGGTCCTGCTGTTCTTCATAGGTTACGCGGTGTCGGATACAGAGGTGTGGTATGCAGCGGCATTTCAGTATATCGGCACGTATGGTCACTGGGAGTCCTTTACCAAGGGCCTGGTAACCACGAGTGACGTCGTCTACTACATAAGCATGACGTCCCTCTGTCTGTTCATAACGGTTCGCATAGTTGAGAGTAGGAAGTGGAGGTAAGGTAGTTTTGAAAAAAGAGAAACCCGGGCGGTTCGACATAAGCGGGCTTTTTAGAAAAAAGGCCGTGATAGGCACGAACGTGGTGCTTATGTCCCTTGTTGCCGTAATTATCTTCGGACTGGTAAGCTACATTAACGCCCGCCATTACATACGTTTTGATTTTACCGCAAGTGGCAGGTTCTCCATATGCAGCAAGACGAAGAATATCTTGAAGGGTCTTGAAAAGCCCATTACCGTGACCGTGCTCTTTAATTCGGATGAGATGTTCTTCGGCAGGATTATGGACATCCTGAAAGAGTACAAGTATCAAACGGATAAAATTACGCTCGTACACGTCGACCCTATGCGCAGTCCCACCAAGATGAGAGAGCTTACGGAGCGCATAAAGGCCGAGAACCTGCAGCTTAACAGCATCATATTCGAGTACGCCGGCAAGGCTAAACACGTGGCTCAGGCCGAGGTGATTGAGAAGGAGTTTCCCTTCAAGTTTAAAGGGGAAGAGGTCTTTACGGCCGCCATATTGAACGTTACGGAAGAGGAGCAGACATCCTTATACATAACTACGGGCCACGGAGAGCGCGGCCCGGACGACTATGACCGTCAGGGTTTCTCCGACATAGTTACGGCACTGAAACGGGACAATTTCAACGTGGTGCCGCTCGACCTTATGATGCGGAAGGAGATCCGGGCCGACTGCGACGTACTTATCATCGCCGGCCCCAAAAAAGCGTTCAGCTCCGAGGAAATTGCCCTCATTCGTGACTATTTAGACAACAGGGACGGGAGGCTCCTTGTGTGTCTGGAACCGGCCTTCGGCCCCAACTCAGATACGGGGTTAGGTAAACTCCTGGAAGAGTACAACATAAACGTAAAGACAAATGCCGTCGTCTATAACAGGGTGCAGCTGCCTTTCTACGGCCTGCAGACGGTCGCCGAGATATACGTAAATAAAGAGAGATACCCCGAGCACAGGATAACACAGGACATGACGGCCTTAAACAGTGTATTCTTCGGGGCCTGTCCGGTAGAGGGCGTTCCGCCCACCAATGAAAGAAAGTTCCAGGTCAAGAACCTGGCGATGGGTCCGGATAACAGTTGGGGCGAGACGGAGATAGGGATTGGAAACAAGAAGCCGGAGTTCACCCAGGGCACTGACATCCCCGGCCCCATAGCGATTGCAGTGACCTCTGAACCTGTTGACACGGCTGCGCGGGCGTCCATTGCCCACGGCAGCTTGCCAAAGGAAAGAGAAGTAAAAGGGGCACGTATGGTCGTCTTCGGGGACGTTGACTTCGCCGCCAACGAGTATTCCGGAAACCCCGGCAACCACGACATCTTCCTGAATTCCATAAACTGGCTCACCCAGAAGGAAACCAAGCTCGGTATCTCTGCTAAATCACCTGACGTAAGACGCGCCATAATAGCCCCCGAACAGATGAAGCTCATATACTGGCTTTCAGTGGCTGTGCTTCCTAGTCTCGGACTGATAACCGGCGTATTTGTGTGGTGGAAGCGAAGGAGGTAACGGAGATAACATGAGGTTAAAGACCACCCTTGTACTGCTAGGCCTGGTTGTTGCGCTTGGGCTATTCGTCCAATTCTACGAGAAGGGGAAGCTCTCCACGGACGAGCGGATGAGCCTCGCCAAGACGGTATTCCCCGAGTTCAATCCCGACACGGTCAGTAAGCTTGAGATAAAGAGGGGTGACGGCCTGTTTGTAATGGAGAGGACCGGCACCGCACAATGGGCGTTGAAAAAGCCCCTGGACATCAAGGCCGATGCCTCCGAGATCCAGAGTATCAGTACCGAATTTGAATTTCTTAAAAAGATAGGTACCGTTGAGGCAGAGGGGGGCAAGGCTGTCAACCTTGCGGATTACGGTCTTGAAAAACCGCAGATAGTAGTCTCCTATTGGACGAGTCCTGCCGAGAAACACACGTTCCTCGTCGGCAAAAAGAGAGCCGGCGGCAGCGACGTCTACATGAAGCACGAGGATTCCAGCGAAATATGCATGGTCTCGGGTATGCTGCTCGAGAAGCTTGACAAGACGCTCAGCGAACTGCGAAGCAAAGACGTGCTGGACATAGACCCAAACGCCGTTGACAGGATTGAGCTGAGACTCGCCTCCGGAGCGGTGATAGAGTGTGCCAAGAAAGGCACAAACTGGAGGGTGACCAAGCCAATAGCCGACAGGGGAGACAACGAAAAGATAATGCAGCTTGTCTATAACCTTAACGCACTCGTAATAGACAAGAACGAGTTTATAACGGACAATCCGAAGGACTTATCCGTCTTCGGTCTGGACAAACCTCAGGTTACCGCCACCGCCTACCAGAAGGGCGCCTCAGAGGCGGTGCTGTTGGGGCATACCCGCGACAACAAGGTCTATGCCAAGCGGCGGGACGACTCTGCCGTCTTCTTCCTCAGGGACACGACCGTTGGACTCTTTGAGAAAAACCCGAACGAACTGAGGGCCAAAAAACTGGCCACGCTGGACCCTCTTTACGTGACAAACTGCGAGATAAAGACCAAGTCCCAGACGATAAAGATAAGGAAGACGGTACAGTACGACTATGAGATAACAGAACCGGTAGAGGTGCTTGCCGACAGAGAGTCGTTTAAGGGCTTTCTGGAGACGATGAAGAACATGAAGATACAGAACTTTGTCGACGACATGCCGGAAGACCTGGGTGCCTATGGGCTCAAGGACCCTGTCGCGGAGGTAACCGTTACCATCAAGGACGGAGAGCCCGTAAGGTTGCAGGTGGGCAATAAGGACAAAAGGGGTTCGCTCTGTTACGTGAAACGGACGGGCGAGACTCCCGTGTTTTCCGTAAAGGCCGACAAGTTTTACGGCCCTCTCACCGAGGGGTACCTGGCCTTTCGTGACAGGCTGATGCTCGAGTTCAACCGGGAGAAGGCGAGAAAAGTGGTGGTGGAGAGAGGGGACAGGCGCTTCGTGGCTACTATGACCAAAGACCCGTCCGAGAAGTGGACGCTGAGCGAGCCGGTCGTAGTAGATTCCGACGAAGAGCTGGTAAACAACATTATCTGGTCGCTGTCCTTCCTCAAGGCGGAGGCCTGCGTGGAGGAGCCGCCCAAGGACCTTGCCAGGTACGGCCTCGACAACCCCAGGATAAAGACCACCATTACTTATGAAGAAGAGGTGTATGTAGAAGAAGAGGAAGAACCGCAGGCGCAAACCGGGGGAGAAGACATATTCCTGGCCGAGACGGAGACCGAGAAGCTCGAATCGGTCGACAAGATCCTTCTTATCGGAAACAAGATACAGGAGGGCGAGAACGTAGACTCATATGCGATGCTGGAGGGTGGCGACCTTGTCTTCCAGATGAGCTGGACCGACGTAAGATACCTGGAAGGGGATCTGGCCTCCAAGGTCGTTGCGAAGTTTGACTCAAATACGGCCAGCAAGGTGCATCTGAACTCTCCGGAAAAAGAGATGCTTTATGAGAAGAAGGGTGAGATATGGGAGATGCTGAGACCGGAGCAGAAGGAGGTCACCAGCCAAGAGGTGGACGCATTCCTCTACAGCCTGAGGAACCTGAAGGCCGACTCCATCGCTGAATACAAATCAACCGGCCTCAGCCAACATGGCCTGGACAAACCCCAGGTAACCGTAACGGTGAATGACGGTGGAGGTGAGATGGTGCTGGTAATGAGTCAACCCGCCGAGGGAAAGGACTATTACGCCAAGGCGACCGGCTCTGATTTTATTTATATAATAAGCAATTTGAACGTAAAGAAATTGATAATGGGGCAGCCCATTGTAGACCTAAAGGTGCCCGAAGGGATGATGGGTGGCGGGGGTCATGGCGGCGATTACGGTGGTGGACACGGTGGCAGCTACGGCGGCGGCCACGGCGGTAGTTATGGCGGCGGTCACGGCAGCAGTTACGGTGGTGGACACGGTGGCAGCTATGGTGGCGGCGGCGGTGGTCATGGCGGTAGTTATGGCGGTGGTGGCGGTCATGGTGGTAGTTATAAGGGCGGTGGCCACGGCGGCGGTCATTGACGCTGAGGTAGAGGTGTGTCTACTACTACAAACTTTGAGACGTCTTTTTCGGTTACAGGTCTTGTGGCATGACAGCCACAGGGCCTTTTTTGTTGCGTAAGGAATCGATTTGATGATGAGAGCGACGTTCCTGTTTACACTTGTGTTGCTTGTCTTCCTAACTGCCAGCCCGCTGTCTTTTGGTCTCAGCTACGATCCCCCGGAGTCGTGGCGGGACGAAGGGGGCGGTTCGGGAGGGCACAGGTTTGAGAGGAGGAACGCCGTAGTAATCGCCGTGGAGAGGGTGGGCCCCGCCGTTGCAAATATAAGCACCGAGCGGGTGGTGAGTGTGGCGAGCAATGACCCTGTTTACGGACAGAGGGACGAGCTTTTTGGAAACTTTTTTGAAAATTACTTCGGCGGTTACGAGAAAAAGAAGGTGGAAACGCCCCTGGGTTCGGGCGTCATCATAGACCCGGAGGGCTACATAGTGACCAACGAGCACGTAATCAGCGTGGCGTCAAAGATTATTATCACCCTGTCGGACGGTTCCACACATGATGCCAAGCTGGTCAGCTCTGACCACGAAAACGACCTTGCGGTGCTTAAAATGGAGTCCCCGGAACCGTTCCCCTATGTAGAGATGGGCAAGTCCGAAGACCTTATGATAGGTGAAACGGTGATTGCGCTGGGCAACCCGCTTGGGTTCAAAAACTCGGTTACCACAGGCGTGCTTAGCGCCACGGGCAGGGACCTGTCGTTTCAGGGCAGATACGGTGCGGTGAAGTATGAAGGGCTGGTCCAGACGGACGCGCTGATAAACCCGGGCAACAGCGGCGGACCCCTGGTGAACATAAACGGCGAGCTTATCGGTATAAACGTGGCTCTGGTGAGTGCGGCACAGGGGATTGGGTTCGCCATACCGGTAGACAAGGTTAAGGAGACGCTAATAAAGCTCTTCGATTTCCAGCGGATAAACAGGGTATGGCTGGGGGCGCAGTTTGAGGTGCTCCTGAAGGACCGGGAGGGCATAAGCATCAAGACAATAGAGCAGGGCAGCCCGGCCGACGACGCCGGTCTTCGTGAGGGAGACATAGTGCTTGAGGTCGATGGGAGAGACGTCGACGACGTGCTCGAGTTTGAAAAATACCTGATGAACAAAGAGGCCGGAGACAGACTAAACGTGACGGTAGAGAGCAACAGCGGCAGACGTCGAGACATCTCTATTACACTGGGTAACGTCCCGGTGCCTTCGGGCGAGGAACTGTCATGGGACAAACTGGGTATCGGTGTACAGGAACTGACCCCTGGGATAGCCGAACATCTTGGCCTCTGGTGGGTCGACGGCGGCGTCCTGATAACGGATGTAGACAAAACGGGTCCGACGGCCGAGATGGGCCTTCAACCGGATTACGTCATAATCAGAATGGGCGAGTACAAGATAACGAACCTTGAGCAGTTGGCCCTGCTCCTTGAGAGGGTGGAGCCCGGCCAGACGGTGTATATCGGCCTTGCCTGGGCGGACAGGGGCGGGGCTCATCAGGGTTACATACAAATAAAGACAAGGTAGTTTTTTCTTTTTTTTCCTTCGAATTTGAAGACTTGCATCTGTCTGGAGAATTTGTATACTTACCGCTTACGGTCAAGTCCCTGCTTTGTTGGGGATTAGCTGTGGTAGTGTAGAGGGCGTCTCGACGTATCGTATCGGTGTCGGTTCGGTGCTTTAAACAGCTTGTTGTCGTATGCAGGCGCTATAACGCGTGGCTACTGCAGTTGTAGCCACATGCATAAATCTGCATCTGGAGCAAGCACCTGGAGGAAAACTGACATATGCAACGGGCAGACGTCCCTAGTGGCAGGGGGTTCAAGGGATTTTCAATCAGGGGCAGGCTACTCCTCTTCTCACTCTGCATATCGCTCATACCCATCACCATCATCACGACACTGGGCTACCTGCACGCAAGGATGACGCTGAGAGAAGAGGCGTTGGACTGGTTGACGGCGGTTGCAGAGTCAAGGATGGCGCACGTCCTGGAAATTTTAGAGGTAAAAAACAAACAGGCCGTAAACTTCAGCTCCGACGGGTTTATACGAGACAGCCTTGAGATAATCAGCGGGGGGGGGTTGGTCATGAAGAAGCCGTTGCCGGCCTGAACAGACACCTCTCACTGGAAAAGAGGCCGCTGGACCCCTATATCACGGCAATAGTCGTTGCGGACATGGACGGCAAGATCGTCGCCTCTACCGGTGAGGAGTGGGTTGGGCAAGACCTGTCCGGACAGGAGATATTTACACAGGCCGTCGGCAAGAAGTTCGATGAGACCTACATCGAGCAGCCCCACCAGTCCCATTTCCTTGGTGTGGCGGAAATAGATGTCTCTGTACCCATTACCTCCAGAAGGAGTGCCGATACGATAGGCGTATTGATAAACCACTACGATATATCGGCGCTGAGCGTGATGACGGCCAACCCCGCCGGGATGGGCGAGACGGGGGAGATAGTGCTGGGGCGGAGAGAGGGAGATGACATTGTGTTCTTGAACTCCCTGCGGTATGCCCCCGATGCGCCCCTGAGCCTGTCAATCCCGATGGGTTCTGCCGAGGCAGAACCCATGAGACTGGCGCTCGAAGGGGGCCGCGGGGCGCTGCTGACAGCCCCTGATTACAGGGGAGTGGCCGTGGTGGCCGCCTATCAGTACATACCTTCCCTGGGCTGGGGGCTGGTGGCCAAGATGGACCAGGCGGAGATCTTTGCGCCGTTACGGACATTGGGCATATTCGTGTTGATAGTGGGGCTGGTCAGTGCCGGAGCAGCCATCGGCGTGGCGATAGTCTTTGCCACTTCGGCGACAAGACCCATCAAGAAGTTAGGAGACGCGACCAAGAAATTTACGGAAGGAGACCTGGGCCAGAGGGTGACTATAGCCCGGCGAGACGAGATTGGTGAACTGGCCAGAGACTTTAACGTCATGGCCACGACGATAGAGGACCATATTGCCACCATCAAGGGCGACGCCAAAGAGATCCAGGCCAGCCACGACTACCTCAATACCGTGCTGGCCAATATGGGGTGTCTGGTAAGGGTGATAGACCCTGAGACCCACAAGGTGTCCCTGCAGAATGACCCGTTCTGGGAGCTCTGTCCCGACGGGCTTCGGCGCCCCTGCTATGCCTTCTGGGGTAGAGACACCGAGTGCGACCCCTGCATCAGTCGTGAGGCCATCAGGAACAATGCGCGTAAATACCAGGAACATGTAACCCCTGACGGCATCACATACGAGGTCTACGCCTTCCCCCTCCCCAACCCCGACGGTACCATGACCACTTGCATAGAGGTCATCAGGGACGTTACGTCCAGAAAGAAGACGGAGGCCCAACTGGAGGAGTCCAGGATGCAGGTGCTTCAGGCCCAGAAGATGGCCGCCATCGGCAGCCTCTCAAGCGGCGTGGCCCATTCAATAAATAACCCCCTCTCGGGGATAAACATGTTTTCTGACGTCCTCCTGAAGAAAATAGAGCGGGTTAAAGACCCGGAACTCTACAAAGAACTGGAGAGCGGTCTCATTGAGATAAGAGAGGCCGCCAGACGCTGCGACAACGTAATCAAAGACTTGCTGCGCATATCAAGGATGCCGAAACCGGAAAAGACACCCGTTTACATCAATGAAATCCTTCAACACACCCTTAACGTGTTTATCCCTCAACTAAAATTATTGAATATACGGCTCATAGAAGAGTTGTCGCCGGCAATTCCCCGTGTCCTGGGGAGCCACAACCAGTTAGAGACGGTGTTTATGAACATCATCTCGAATGCCATAGATGCCATGCCGGATGGCGGGACACTGAGCGTTAAAAGTCTGCACGTCACAAAGGACGAAAAGGTCCAGATAAGTATCACGGACACGGGCATCGGGATTACCGAACAGGACCTAAAGTATGTAATGAACCCATATTTCACCACCAAGCCACCGGGGAAGGGAACGGGCATCGGGTTGTCCTCCGCCCAGTTAACCATCCAGTCCCACCGGGGCACAATAGAGATAGAGTCAGAGGTGGGCAGGGGCACAACGGTGAAGGTGACACTGCCTGTCCACAAGACGCCTCCCTCTGGACATGGACATGGACATGGACTTGAAAAAAGAGACCCCGCCGTATAGGTTTATCCTGCGGCTCTACGAAAAGACGAAGAGATTTTGATTTAAATACGACATACGACATACAACACAGTGATTCTGCTTGACAGGTATTGACATAAAGGTGTAAATTCTAGGTTTAGGCTGTGAGGCAGGCTTGCCTGCTGCCTTTAAATCATTTTACACGGGGTGGACTCTGTCCAATGACCAATGAGTAATGAGAAGGTACTCATCATAGACGATGAGGAATCTATCCAGAAATCCCTCACACTTGTTCTAGAGGGTGAAGGCTACGACGTCAGCGTCTGTGGTACGGGCAACGGGGGCCTTAAGAAGCTTGCCAAAGACAACTTTGACGCGGTCATCCTCGATTATAAATTGCCGGATACTGACGGCCTGAACGTGGCGAAGCATATACGAGAGGCAAACGCGCAGGTCGCAATAATCTTTATAACCGCATACTCCTCCATAGACACGGCCCTTACCGTGATGAAGCTGGGGGCCTTTGACTTCCTGGAAAAACCGCTTCAGAAAGATAGCATCCTCGCCTCCCTGAAACGGGCCCTGTTGACCAGAAAGTTTCTTGAGGAGGGCAAAGATGCGTTGGAAAGGCCCAGCATCCTGGTCGTAGACGACGAGCACGTGGTGCGTCTGGGTCTGGAAGAGGGCCTCAAGGCGGCCGGGTACTACTGCAAGAGCTGTGGCAGCGGGTACGAGGCCATAAGGAAGGTCGAGGAGGAACTCTTTAACATCATCATAGTAGACCTCAAGCTGAATGACATGGAGGGGACCGAGGTAGTAAGGAAGATAAGGGAGCATTTTCCCGAAATGATGGCCGTAGTTATGACCGGGATGCCCAGTATCGACAGTGCGGTGGCGGCCATAAGGTCCAGCGCCTTTGATTATATAACAAAACCCCTGGACATTGAAGACGTGGTCGCCAGGCTGAAACTGGGGTGGGGAAAATACAGGCACGGCTTTCTGGTCAAACAGCTCCTCCGGAATCTGCAGGCGGCAAACCTGGAACTGGAAAAGGCGAACCAGAAGCTCAGCGCTCTCTCAATAACGGACGGCCTGACCTCACTATATAACCACCGTTATATAGTGGATACTCTGACAATAGAGTACCAGAAGGCGCAGAGGTTCCACAAGGCACTGTCTTTGATTATGCTGGACTT
>JAZGAY010000283.1:0-16788 GCA_036475985.1 Candidatus Brocadiales bacterium | reverse complement strand
GATAAAGGAAATGACGCGACGAATTGCCGAGGAGGAAATCGTCCCGGTCGCCATAGAGAACGACCGCACGTGCCGATTCCAGCGTGAAATCATAAAAAAGATTTCCCCAATGTGTCTGTTTGTCGGCCACTTCCCCGAAAAATACGGCGGCGCAGGACTTGATTTTATAAGCCACGCCATAATCACCGAAGAGATAGGGAGGGCTTGCTCGTCGGTGAGGACGACCCTCTCCGTGCAGGTATCCCTGGTAGAACTCGGCATCCTCAACTGGGGCACGGAGGAGCAGAGACAAAGATACCTGCCCGCACTTTGCCGCGGAGAGATAATCGGGTGCTTCGCCCTTACAGAACCCGGCGCGGGCTCAGACGCCGCCAATCAAGACACCAGGGCAGTCTTAACCGGGGACAAGTGGGTCCTTAACGGCGCAAAGACCTGGATATCAAACGCCGGCGTGGCGGACATCGCCATCCTCATCGCGCGTACCGAGACCGACACCAGGGAAAAACACGAGGGCCTGACGGCCTTCTTAATAGAATGCAAAAAGGCAAAAGGTTTCTCAACAAAGGATATAGAGAACAAGCTTGGCCTGCGGTCATCAAACACGGCAGAGATCTTCCTCGAGGACTGCGAAGTGCCCAGGGACGCCGTGCTGGGGGAGGTCGGCCGGGGGTTTAAGGTGGCCATGAGCGGGCTTGATAACGGACGCTTCAGCGTGGCCGCAGGCAGCGTCGGCATCGCCCAGGCATGCATAGACGCAGGCGTCAAATACGCAAGGGAACGCATACAGTTCGACCGGCCCATCGGCTCCTTTCAACTGGTACAGGACATGATCGCCCGCATGGTGGTAGATACCGAGGCCGCAAGGTTGCTGGTCTATAAGGCGGCACACGTAAAGAATAAAGGCCGGCGAGCCACACAGGAGACGTCTATTGCAAAATATTTTGCCTCCGAGGCAGCCCTCAGGGCCGCCAACATGGCCGTACAGATACACGGCGGCTACGGCTATTCGGACGAATTCCCCGTGGAGCGATACCTGCGCGACGCACGCGTCAACACTATATACGAGGGCACCTCGGAGATTCAGAAGCTGATAATCGCAAGGGAGGTGCTGGGACTGAGGGCCTTTTCGTAGGATACCCATAAACGTAATCTTACTGTAGGGGTACACATGTCTAAAGAATATCCGTTTATAAAGGTAACGCCGCCGGGACCGAAGGCAAGGGGGTTGCTCAAAAAAGACCGGAAATACATCTCACCCTCATCCGGCAAGGTCTACCCTCTGACGGTAAAAAGGGCGGACGGGGTCGTGGTGGAGGACGTCGACGGCAACAGGTACCTGGACTTTACCGCAGGGATAGCCGTTAACAGCACGGGCCACTGCCACCCGGAGGTGGTAAGGGCCATCACCCGGCAGTCGAAGGAGCTCATCCACATGTCCGGGGCGGACTTCTATAACCCCCTGCAGATAGAGCTCGCCGAGCGGCTTGACAAAATCTGTCCCGGCCCGTCTCCAAAAAAGACTTTTTTCAGCAACTCAGGCACAGAGTCGATAGAGGCCGCCATAAAGCTTACGCGCCACCACACCCGCCGTCCTTATATTGTCGCCTTTTTAAACGCCTTCCACGGCAGGACCATGGGCGCTCTCTCGCTCACCAACAGTAAGCCCGTCCTGCGTAAGGGCTTCGCGCCGCTTATGCCGGGGGTGGTACACGTGCCCTATGCCGAGTGCTACCGCTGTGCCTACGGACTGACCTATCCCGGCTGCAAGATTGCCTGTGTCAAATGGATCGAAGAAGAATTCTTCGCAACCCACGTGCACCCGGAGGAAGTGGCGGCCGTATTCGTCGAACCCATACAGGGGGAGGGCGGCTACATCGTACCGCCAAAGGAGTTTCACCGGGAACTCGGGAAGCTCTGCAAAAAACACGGCATACTGCTGGTGGCCGACGAGGTCCAGTCCGGAATGGGGCGGACGGGCAAGATGCTGGCAATGGAACATTTCGGCGTAACACCGGACGTGACATGTCTGGCCAAGGGTATTGCCTCCGGCCTGCCGCTCGGGGCTACTATTGCCGGTAACAAGATAATGGACTGGCCGCCGGGCGCCCATGCCAGCACATTCGGCGGCAACCCGGTGAGCTGCCGCGCGGCGCTCGCCACCATAGACCTCCTTAAAGGCGGGTTAATAAAAAATGCGGCAAAGATGGGCAGCTACATCATAAAGAAATTACAAACTATAGGCACGACCAGCCGCTTGATAGGCGATGTGAGGGGCAAGGGGCTTATGATTGCAGTAGAGATGGTCACCGACAAAGATACCCGGAAACGGGCAACAAAAGAAAGGAACAAGGTCGTTGAGGGGGCCTTCAAGAGAGGCCTCCTGCTTTTAGGCTGCGGGCGCAGCTCAATCCGCTTCTGCCCGCCCTTAACCATCACGAAGAAGGACGCCGACAAGGCGCTGGCAATATTTGAGGAGACACTCGGAGAGGTGGAGGGGGGTCTCCACTAAACAAACCGTTTTTGAGATGTATATCGTGTCAATAACCCCCTTCTGTCTCTAATAAATTTATGCTTCCCACGCGAGAGATCTACTGGAACGTCGGGTATGTTGGGCATGTACTGCTGTATGCGGCGTTTGCTGTCGCACTCGTTATCTTTTTATACGGCATGTACCGCCGCGTCAGGTTGTGGCGTGCGGGTCAGAGGGAAGACTCCTTCGGCGACCCGGTCGGCCGACTGAAGTTCATGTTGTGGGCCGTCGTCCGCCACCGGAAGATACTCCGTGAGACCACACCGGGCATTATACACCTCCTCATCTTCTACGGCTTCGCCGTGCTGTTTATCGGCACCTGTCTTATCGCCCTGCAACTGCATCTGGGATGGAAGATCCTCTATGGCGATTTCTATCTCTACTACTCGCTGACGCTGGACCTCTTTGGGCTATTATTCCTCGCAGGCGTGCTGCTTGCGGTGCACAGACGCTACCTGTCTGAACAACCGTTCCTGGAAAACAGGCGGGAGGATGCCGTAGCGCTCGGCCTGTTGCTAATCATACTTATTACCGGTTTTCTGGTCGAAGGGGCAAGGATAGCGGCCACGCAGCCCCCGTGGGCCATATACTCGCCCGTGGGCTACGCCTATTCCGTTCTTATTACGGCCGTCTTTTCGGAGGATACCCAGGCCGGCACACTGGAGAAATTTCGCGCGATACACCGCACCCTGTGGTGGGTTCATATGTTGCTTGCGATGGTGTTTATAGCCTACATACCGTACTCAAAACTCCTGCATATATTCACCGCTCCGCTGAACATACTCCTCCACTCGACCCGGCCGGAAGGCGCCCTCAGACCGCTCGACCTCAAGGGCGTTGATACTGAGACTGAGACGGAGGTCGCGGAGGGAGAAGAAACACGCGTCTTCGGCGTCTTGAGCCCCGAAGATTTTTCATGGAAGCAGCTCCTGGACGTGGACGCCTGCATGAGATGCGGCAGGTGCGACGCCCAGTGCCCGGCCACCCTGGCGGAAAAACCGCTGAAACCCCAGAAGCTTCTTCGTGACATACGGTCACAGATGGAGGCGGACGTGAGCGGACGGCTCCCCGGCGGGAAGATAAGCGACGAGGAGATTTGGGCGTGCACCACCTGCCGGGCATGCGAACGGCACTGCCCGGTCAACATAGAACACCTGCAAAAGATAATAGACCTCCGCAGGGGGCCGGGGCTCATGGAGGGCAAATACCCCGCCGAGGTCACAAAGACAATTAAGAACATCGCGTCCCAAAAGAACCCGTACGGTCTGAGTCAGGAACGGAGAGAGGACTGGATGGAGGGGTTTTCTGACATAAAAAACGTAGAAGAACTCAAGGACAGCTTCTGGTCAAAGACCCTCTTCTGGGTCGGGTGCGCCGGCGCGTTTGACACAAGAAACCAGCAAACCACCCGGGCCTTCGCACGGTTACTGAAAGAGACGGGGACAGATTTTGTGGTGCTCGGGAGCCGGGAGCCGTGCTGCGGCGACCCGCTGAGGAGGTTCGGCAATGAGATGGACTACCAGCAGCTGGTGAAAAAGAACATCGCGCTCCTCGAGGGATTCAAGGTAACTGACATCGTCACCTGCTGCCCCCACTGCTACAACACCCTGAAGAACGAATACCCCCAGTTCGGCGGGCACTTTAACGTGCAGCATCACGTTGAATTCATCGCCAAGAATCTCGGACAGACTAAACACCTGCTCACCAAGAAAACCGGGACGGCCCTCTCCGGGAAGACCATAACCTATCACGACCCCTGCTATCTGGGGCGGCACAACACCATCTACAACGAGCCGAGAGATATACTCGGTCTCGTACCTGACGTGGAGTTAAAGGAAATGGAGCTTAAGATGTGCAAGAGTTTCTGTTGCGGCGGGGGCGGCGGGCATATGTGGATGGAGCAGAAGACGGGCCGGAATATTAACGAGATGCGCACCGACCAGGCCCTTGAGACCGGGGCCGACATCATAGCCACCGCCTGTCCATATTGCCTCACCATGCTCACAAACGGCCTTAAGACCAGAGACAGAGAAGACGTAAAGGTGGTAGACATCGTAGAGCTGGTGGCTGGCAGCTAGGAAAATATATACACCCTGGTCACGAACAGCATTGCTGCACGTCGGCCACTTGCGGAAGGCAACCTGTATCTAAAAAATCCTACCTCGTCTTGAACAATACTGGATAAACATGACCAGGCCGGTCGCGACCACAAAAATAAGCGCCAGCGCCAGTATTATCCCTACATAGTTTGTGGCAATCTCCCAGTTGTGGATACCCAGCAACAGTTTTTTTGTCTCATCGCCGTAAAGTTCGGTCTTTCTGAAGAGCAATATAATGCCGGTTATGGGAGTAATGAGCAGGAACGGCGTAAAGACTATCGCCACTATTCTGTGTAGTTTTCTTAACATTGAAGCTTGCTCCGTAAAAGAGTTATTTAAGGCCAATTACTCCTTATTATTCTTCAGACCCTCTATCATCCTGGGGATTACTTCAAATAAATCGCCTACTACGCCGTAATCGGCGACCTTGAAGATGGGCGCGCCGGGGTCCTTGTTGATGGCGACTATACACCGGGACGACATCATCCCCGCTAAGTGCTGTGGGGCGCCGGAGATGCCGCAGGCTATGTAGAGTTCCGGGGCCACGGTCTTGCCGGTAAGACCCACCTGAGAGTCCGCGGGCCTCCAGCCCGCATCCACCGCCCCCCTTGAGGCGCCCACCGCGCCGCCTAAAAGTTCGGCCAGCTCCTCCAGTATCCCGTAGTTCTCCGGGCTCTTCATCCCCCTGCCGCCGGAGACAACCACCCTGGCCTCGGCGATGTCCATGCCGCGTTCCTTCTCATAGACAATCTCCTTCAGGACCGTCCGCAGGTCGGGCGGAGATTTTGCCTCGACCCTTGTAACGGCAGTCTCCTTGCCGGTAATCTTTTTTGCGCGCTCAAAGGTGTTCGGCCTGAGCGTGGCGACCTGAAACTCCGGGGGCGCGTTGCCCTTCACGGTGGCTATTACACTGCCCCCGTATACGAGGCGTCTCGCCTCCAACAGATAATCGCCGTCTATATCGAGCGCGATACAGTCGGCGATATAGGCCCCTCCCAGCCGGGCCGCCAGCCGCGGTCCAATATCCCTGCCGGTTGCGGTGGCGGGAAGGAGGATGGCGGCGGGTTTTTTGTCGCTGCCTGAGATTTTTTCTGACAGGACGTGGACATAGACCTGGCTGTTGTAGTCTCCCAAAATCTTTGAATCCGCCACAAGAATCTCATCGGCGCCGTAATTAATTAAAAGGCCCGTCAGACCCTCAACGTTATGGCCCAACAAGAATATACTGAAACCCAGCCCGCTCACACTAGAGAGGCGTTGCGCCGCCCCTATGACCTCGAGGCCCACGTTCCCCTTAAACTCTCCGCCCCTTTGCTCGGTTATTACCAGGATTTCCTGTGGCATTTTTTATCTTCTAATACCTTCTGATGAGCATCTTTGAGATTGCTTCGGGCCTTCGTCCCTCGCAATGACATTAGGCAATATAGCGTACATCTACATCTATACGCAGGCTACTAAACCTGTTTATGAAGTTCTACGGTTCCCGTAGGGACAGATCATGCCGGAGGCAGACCCGCCAGAGAGGCGGGCCTTTAGGTCTGTCCGCTCGCGGACAGGTTTAAAAACCTGTCCCTACATAAAAACGGGGTTAAGGTGCGTCGAGACACATCCTATACAGAACAATTTTCGGGGCACAACATGTTGCGCCCACACACACTAAATCACCCTGGCCTCGTCATGCAGCAGGCGCAGGAGTTCCTCCGTGACCTCTTGGACGTCTCCCTCAAGTTTCTTGCCCGTCTTTCTCCGCGGAAGGTTTTCAAGCCCGGTAAGGGATAGCCTTGCGGCCGGTATTTTTATGTCCGTTATGTCTTCGTGCGGTTTCCGCCGCGCCTTCATAATCCCCGGGAGCGGCGGGTAGCGCGGCTCGTTAAGGCCCTTGTGGCAGGTGAACACGGCGGGCAGCCGGCACTCCAGAATCTCCCACGCCCCCTCGATCTGTCTGCGTGCGGTGGCCTTTTTTGTCTCAGAGTCTGTATCTACATCTATATCCAACCTGGTTACTGCGGCCACGTGGGGCAGCCCCAGGAACTCCGCCAGCTCTATCCCCACCGCGCCCTGCCTGTCGTCAACGGCCTCCTTGCCGCAGAGGATGATGTCGTATTCCCTTCGCTCAATCACACTCTTTAGCAGCGAGGCAACGACGAAAGAGTCCAGCAGGTGAGAATTTTCCTCATTGACGTTTATGTGCACGGCCCCGTCCGCACCCATTGCAAGCGCGTTGAGCAGCATCTGGTCGGCGCCCTCGGGGCCGACCGCCACGACGGTCAGCTCCCCGCCGCCAAGCCGTTCCTTTATCCGTATGCCCTCCTCAATCGCAAACTCATCGAACGGGTTGGTCATATATTCAAGACCGGACCTGTCGATAAACGGGGCGGAAGGCTGTAGCAGGGGTTTTATGGTCGATTCCAGCGTGGGTACCTGCCTTATGCAGGCTATTATGTTCATGGACAATCCATTCTTGCTTTAACTACGCCACTCCAATTATTTATCCTTAAACTCGGGGGGGCGTTTTTCCAGGAACGCCTTGAGCCCTTCTTTGCTGTCTTCTGTCGTAAAGACGTCTCCGAAGAGCTTTGACTCAAGTTCGAGCGCCAGTTCAATGGGCACGTTGCGCCCGCCCTCTACGGCCTCGATTATGCAAGAGACCGCAGGGGCCGATTTTGCGGCAATCCTTTTCGCAAGAAAGAGGGTTTCGTCCATAAGCGACTCAAGCTTTGTCACACGGTTTATGAGCCCGCAGGTAAGCGCCTCTTCTGCGCTCAGGGGCTCCCCGGTCAACATCATCTCCAGCGCCCTGGGACTCCCTACCATGCGGGGAAGGCGCTGTGTGCCGCCGGCCCCGGGGATGACGCCCAGGTTTATCTCCGGCAGCCCCAGCCGCGCGTTCTCGGACGCTATCCTTATATGACAGCAGAGGGCCAGTTCCAGACCACCGCCCAGACAGTGGCCGTTAATGGCAGCGATAACCGGACGCCTGGAACGCTCAATCCTGCCGAAGACACCATGGCAGCCCTCACTAAAACTCCTGGCCTCCTCTCCGGACGATATACCGGCAAGGTCTTTTATATCGACCCCGGCACTGAACATCTTCCCTTCACCTGAAATAACAAAGACCTTGGCCTCGCCCGTCTCTCTCAATGCCACGTCTAACCCTTCCCTCACCCGCGCGGAAAGGGCGTTCACGGGTGGGTTGTTAATCCTCACCGTGGCGACGCCGTCCTTCACCTCACAGCTCACAAATTGATTTCCCATCAGAGTTTCACCTCCTCGCGGAGTACCGGTCTTGACCCTTCCCAATCTATATACCCCGCCTCTATCCTGGGGTCGTGTTCGAAGACCACCAGCCATCCTTCCTCTGCCGCCTGTTTGAGGATGCGTTTTTTCGCCACAAGTGTATCTTGAGGGACAAGGTCGTAGGCCATCATGTAAGGCAGCGGCAGATGGCTGGCGGTGGGCACCAGGTCGGCCAGAAATAGCGCCACCTCCCCCTCGGACTCCACCTTCACGCACTGGTGAAAGGCCGTGTGGCCACCGGTCACAATAACAGACACCCCTTTAACGACCTCTACTTCGGCCCCGTCCACAAACTCAATCACTCCGTCACAATCCTCAAGCGGGAGGAAGTCATCGACTATATAAGAACCCCTGGTCCTCTCGTCCGGGTTTACGGCCGCCTCCCACTCGCCCTTTTGTATTATGTACCTGGCCATGGGAAATGCCGGGACTATTCTACCGTTCTCACCGATACACGTGTTCCCGCCGGCATGGTCCAGGTGGAGGTGCGTGTTTACCACCACGTCAATGTCTTCGGGCTTTAGCCCGTGGACGGCCAGTGCGCCTTCAAGCGGCGGGTTCCTGTCGACCATAAAGATGTCTCGAAATTTCTGGTCACCCTTGCCGCCGACGCCGGTGTCTACCAGTACGTTGGTCTCTCCCGTTCTAACGAGCAGAGAGCGGATGGCCAGCAGTATCCGGTTCCTGTCATCCGGCGGGTCTGTCTTCTCCCACAGCACCCGGGGGACAACCCCGAACATCGCCCCGCCGTCAAGGCGGAATTGCCCGTCCAAGCAGCCGTGTATGGAGAATTTACCCAGCTTCATTTGTATTTATAAAATCCTTCCCCTGACTTTACACCCAACTTGCCTTTCTCCACATATTCATTAAGCAACGGGCATGGCTCGTACTTGGGGTTTTTCAACTCCTTGTGAAGGACCTCCAGTATGGCCAGGCAGGTGTCGAGTCCGACAAAGTCCGCCAGCGCCAGCGGGCCCATGGGGTGCCCGGTACCCAGTTTCATTGCCGTGTCAATGTCTTCCTTGCCGGCAACACCCTCCTGCAGGAGGTAGACGGCCTCGTTTATCATCGGTCCCATTATCCTGTTGACCACAAAGCCCGGCGAATCTTTCACCTCTATGGCCGTCTTGCCGAGCCGCTTGCACAACGACCTTGCCACCTCAAGGGTCTCCTTTGAGGTCTTGGGTCCCGGAATTATCTCCACAAGCTCGATTATGGGCACGGGGTTCATGAAGTGTATCCCCACAAACTGCGACTGTCTCATGGTGACCTCCGCCAGCTTCGCAACGGGTATTGACGACGTGTTCGTGGCGAAAATGGTCTCGGGCGGGCACAGGGGGTCCAGCATGCCGAAGAGTTCCAGTTTCAACGACTCGTTCTCGCTAACCGCCTCAATGATAATATCCACGCGGCGCAGATCCTTCAGGTTGACGGTCCCCGTTATCCTGTTCAATATCTCATCCTGCTGCTCAGGCCTCAGGACGCCCTTCTTGATGAGCTTCTGGATGCCCCACGAGGTACGTTCCATGGCCCTCCTTATAAGCTTCTCGTCCAGGTCTACAAGAGTCACCTCCATCCCGGCCGTAGCAATGGCCTGAGCGATGCCCTGACCCATCTGCCCGCCGCCTACCACACCTACGCGCTTAATATCCATCCCTATAATCTCCGTAATAATTGCAGATAAGCACAAATATCCGACATCAATCCGCTACAACACGGCAACACGTAATCACATACTACACGGCTTCCACCGCAACAGCCACGGCCTCCCCGCCTCCAATACACAGAGAGGCAACGCCTCTCTTGGCCCGGCGCTTGTTCATGGCATGGAGTAAGGTGGTAAGTATTCTCGCGCCGCTTGCGCCTATCGGGTGGCCGAGTGCAATCGCGCCGCCGTTTACATTAAGCCTGTCGGGGTCTATAGCAAGCTCCTGAGAGATGGCAAGACCTGTGGAGGCAAACGCCTCGTTTATCTCAAAGAGGTCGATATCCTTGACGGTAAGCCCCGTCTTCTCCAAAAGCTCCTTTATGGCGGTAACGGGTGCCAGCGAAAAGAGTTCCGGCAGCAGCCCCGCCTCGGTATGTGCCAATATTTTTGCCATGGGTTTGACGCCCATCTCCCCGGCCTTATCCTCCGAGGCCAGGACCAGTGCCGCCGCACCGTCACTTATTGCCGAAGAATTTCCGGGTGTGAGCTTCCCGTCTTCCTTGAACGCTGGCGGCAGTGTAGACATCCTCTCCCTGTTAAAGCGCGCGGGGCATTCGTCATCCTTTACGACAATCAGTTCCCCATGTTCCCCCGGCACCTCTACGGACACTATCTCTTCGGTGAAAAGGCCTTCCCGCTGCGCCTGCAAGGCCTTTTCGTAGCTACGCGCGGCAAAGCCGTCAAGGTCTTCTCTCGTGTATTCATATCTTTCGGCCAGTTGTTCGGCAGCGGTGCCCATGTGGTAGTTGTTATACGCATCCCAAAGACCGTCGCTCACTATACTGTCTATGAGAAAACTGTGTCCCAGGCGATAGCCGCTGCGGGCCCTGTCCAGTATATAAGGCGCGCGGCTCATACTCTCCATGCCACCCGCCACCACCACGTCGGCCTCGCCCGTGGAGATTGATTGCGCACCGAGCATAACGGCCTTCAGTCCCGAACCGCATACCTTGTTTACCGAAAGAGTGTTTACCGAGGGTGGAAGGTCTGCGCCCAGGGCGGCCTGCCTTGCCGGGGCCTGACCCAGACCGGCCGAGAGGACGTTCCCAATTATGACCTGGTCCACGTCCTCCGGTCTTACGTCCTTCGACCTTTTTATTGCCTCACCGACAACAAGTGCGCCGAGTTTTGTGGCCGGAAGGGTGCTGAGAACACCGTTTAAGGCGCCTATCGGGGTCCTGCAGGCACTGAGTATGACACAAGGCGGACCCATATGATTTCTCCCCTTGAGGTTTTTCTTCGGCCATGTTGCAACGGTATTTTACCCCAAGCCACACCCATTGCAACCGGCTTTTGAGCAGCTCGTTCTTAACGGCACCTAGAGGTCTCTAAAACCGAAACGCCGCGTCCTGTCCTCGTGCGGGACAGCGCCCTGTCCTCGTGCGGGACGCCGTCGACCTCGACATAGGGGTATATGAAGTAATTAAGCGGTTCGCCCTTTTCGAGCGTTCTCGGCAAATGATTCCTGTTCAAAAGGACTTCGTTTGGGTGTATAATCTTTAGTTCGATGCGCAGGCAAGTCTTTTTTGTCAACGAGTAACCCCTAATAAAATGGCCATCTATATCGTCCCCGGACTAAGGTTAAATATGACTGATTCCGACACCGCGCACGAGGAAGGCATCTACGATTTCGACGTCCGGCGCGAGAAAGAGATAGAAAGGCGGTCGGACTGTCCCCCGGGACTCTTCACCATCTTCACCCTCTACGAAAGACTGATGGACAGGAGGAAGAAGGGGGAGCTGGGAGGCATACGTATAACGTGCACAGAGAAAAATCAGAAGGCTTCCACTCCGGACAGTCCCACGCGTCTCTTTCAGGTAGAGGCCACCTGTGAAGAAAGGGATGAGGACATGCTCCTGCTCAACCACGGTTGTTCCGGTCTGACGTGGGGCAACTACCCCCGCTACGCCGTCCGGTTCGGCACGGACGTCAAAAGGGTTGCACAGATATTGAGAAAACACATCCTGGCACGAGACGACCTTATCGAGCGCACAAAGGTGGAACTAAGAAAGAAAAACTGCCGGTACGAGGAGAAGATCAAGATAGTCGGCCACAGCATGGGACACTGGGTGGTATGGCAGGCCCTGCAGGGCATTAACCTCCACAACCTGGGCCCGGTCATCACCGGCGCGGGGCCGGAGAAACCCACCTGGATGCCCTGGTTTCAGATGTTCCGCGTACCGCTGGGGCAGATCACACACTACGGCAGATATAAGGAAGAAACCGGCTTAACAGGCCACAGTTACGTGTTTGACGACGACGACACGGGACTCCTCCTCGGCACCTGACGCACGCGTTAATTACCGGCGCGAATCATATTGATTTCTCTCGCGCCTTGGGCAATCTTATAATGACAAACGACCCGGTTATATATGAAGGGGGGGGGTACTTCCCCTTCTGTCGTTGCAAGCGAAGCGATCTCTTGAACACACAGGAGATTGCCTCGCATCCCTCGCAATGACATATTGGGGTTGATTTACCCACCATGGCGTTGTAAGATTCGGTCAAATTTCTTGCACAACTGCCGCTGCCGTGCAGCAGTCGCTGCCTTACCGTAGCCGCGGCCTTGCCGTGGCTGTTACATCTATTGTGGAGCGCTGGAGAATGGAGCACTACAAGCCGAGGTGGTCAATCTTTGCCATCACCTCCCTCGCCATGGGCGTGTTGTCCCTGATCCTGTTCTTCATGATAGTACACGTCGCCATCCTGGTCATTCAGATACTCCTGTCAATCGGCGCCATTATCACGGGCTACATGGGCATGAGGGTGGTCCGCACATACGGTATGAGGGGCCACTACCTCGCCTACGCCGGCATGGTGTGCGGCGCAAACGGCCTGTTCTGGGTCATCATAAACTTCGTCCTCGGCCTGTTCAGGTAGACCGGGAAGTACATACCCGCTATCGCCCTGCAATCAACATGAGTAAACCTGATAAGCAAAAAAAGTTCTCGTTTATTACGTAGAAATCTAACGCATAAAGGCTATAATCTATTAAATAATAAACGTGGGTATCTTCGGTAAGGTTTATCTCGTAAAATGCACTACGGCAGATAAAGGTATAGCAGCTATGAAACGCGCACTCGCCGCAATAATGACGCTGGTACTATGTTCATGCGCCTCCGTAGAAGAACCTTCGCAGACGTTCCCGCCGGGTTACACCGGACCTGCCATATTGGAGGCCACCCCCTGGGCGACGACGCTCTCCAGCGGCTCGACCGGCTACATCTACGTCTCCGTAATGGACGAAGGCAGAACTCCCATGCCCGGCCAGACCGTAGATGCAAGATGGAAATCCAGCGGCGACCCCGTGGCTACAATCGATTACGGTAAGGGCTACTCCGATAAGGTAACAAACGAAAAGGGCCAGGCGGTGTTCTACGTCGTGGGGACGGGGTTCCCGGGTAATACCAAACTCATCCTTAGCTGCGGAGAGGCCTCTACCAGCGTATACGTATGGACCGTGGGCAACAGCCCCTTTGAATCACCCCGCTGACCCGGCTAATGACTATCTTCGCAGACCTCTAACCCCCGTATTGTTTCTTGTAATAGGCCTCGAATTCTCCGGATTTAATCTTTTCCCACCACTGCCTGTTTTGTTTATACCACTCGATGGTCTCTTTCAGGGCAGTCTCAAACTCGAATTTTCTAACGAACCCCAGATTTTCCAGCCTGGAACCGTCTATAGAATAGCGCCTGTCGTGGCCGGGCCGGTCTTTGACAAGATTTATAAGTGTCTGCGGTTTATTTAATTCATCGACAATCATCCGGGCTATCTCTACATTCGTCCTCTGGCTCGACCCGCTGATGTTATATGCCTCCCCGGGTTTGCCCTCGTGCAGTACCAGGTCTATTGCCCTGCAATTGTCTTCCACATACAGCCAATCCCTGACGTTTTGTCCGTCGCCGTACAGGGGCAGTGGTACGTCCATTATTGCGTTTGTAACAAAAAGGGGGATAAATTTTTCGGGATACTGATACGGGCCAAAGTTGTTGGAAGGACGCAATACCGTTACGGGAAGGCCGTAGGTTGTGTAATAGGACTTGGCCAGTAGGTCTGCCGCGGCCTTGGAGGCGGAATAGGGGTTACTGGGGTTAAGCCTGTCTTCTTCCCTTGCCGCACCCTCGGGAACGCTCCCGTACACCTCGTCCGTGCTTATCTGCAAAAAACGCTTGACCTTAAACTTTTTCGCCGCTTCCAGGAGGGTAAACGTCCCACACACGTCAGTCATGATAAATTCGGCGGCGTCCATGATGGAACGGTCTACATGGGTTTCGGCCGCAAGGTGGACAACACAGTCCACATCCTTCATCGCTTTCTCTACAAGCTCCGCCTCTTTGATATCGCCACGCACGAACCTGTAATTTGGCATATTTTCTACGTCTGCCAGATTCTCCAGGTTGCCGCAATAAGTGAGCTTGTCCAGGTTGGTAATATGATAGTCGGGGTGATGGCTGAGTATATGGCGGACAAAATTACTGCCGATAAAACCCGCTCCCCCCGTTACCAGTATTTTCATGCTACACCCCCCCGCCGCATATTAGGTAATCTACCAGTTAAACGCCTTGCCTGTCCTGTGGTCTATTATCTTGGGGTCGTCCCACGGTCTCCGGTCTTCATCCGGGTCATCGTAATCGTAAAGCCTGTTTACAAAATAGACGGTAAGGGACGGCTCACTGCTCACAGTCTTCGTGCCGTGCCAATAATGACCCGGTATCCTTATAATTTGAGGCCTGTGACCGCTGCCGACTATCTCGACCACTTTACCCCTTGTGGGTGAACCTTCTTCGTCATCGAAGGCCGCTATCTTCATGGCGCCTTTTAATACCAGAAAGGCGTCTACTTGCCCCCTGCGATGCCTGTGCCAGGCCCTGATTATGCCGGGATAACTAAAAGAGACGTTGGCCTGGCGTATACCACCGTCTCCCACCAGTTCACTCCAATCTCCTCTAAAGGCCTCGGAAAAGTAGCCTCTTTCATCGTGAAGGAGCTTTATTTCATACGTCTTAACGCCCTTTAACTCATACTCTTTGACTCCGGTCATCTTTCCCCCCTCTACCCGTCTCTGACCCTCTCAGACCTCGATGATGCTGTCATCACCAAGCATCATTCTCAGGGCCGTGTGGTCGCTGTCGTTTCTGCAGATCTTTGCGTTCCGCCCTATAAGACTATCTTCCACCCTCTCTATGTCATTTATTTGCACATTTTCCAATATTACACAGTGCTCAACGGTCGAGTTTATTATACTGCAACGGTCGCCAATACTGGAAAAAGGGCCGATAAAAGAGTCACGAATCTTCGCGCCTTCGCCTATCAAAACGGGACCCCTTATCCTGCTGTTCACGATCTCCGCCCCCTTTTCAATAGAGACCCTGCCGGAGACCTGACTGCGCCCGTCCACACTGCCTTTTATCTCAAGTGTGGCGAATTCATCGAGCACCACCGTATTGGCAGACAAGATATCGTCCTTTTTCCCCGTATCAAGCCAGAATTCTCCCAGGACCTCGGCCTTCACGGTACGGCCCATGCTCAAGAGCTCCGATATGGCATCCGTTATCTCCAGTTCTCCTCTGGCCGAGGGCTTTAACCTGTCTATCGCGGTATGGACCGACGGGGAAAATATGTAGACCCCGACCAGTGCCAGATTGGACCTTGGGTTCTGGGGCTTTTCTTCGAGTTTAAGGATTCTCCCGTCCTCCGCCACCTCTGCCACCCCAAAGGCCTTTGGGTCGTCGACGGGCTTAAGCAGTATTACCGCGTCGGCATTGTCTCTGTGAAAAACCTCCACAAAACCATCCAACCTGCCCCCCACCAGGTTGTCGCCCAGATACATGACAAAAGGCGACCCGGCAAGATAGGGGCGGGCCACTTTTACCGCGTGGGCAAGGCCCCCCGGTCTGTCTTGGAGGATGTACTCTATCTTTACGCCCCATCTGTCCCCGTTTCCAACCGCCCTTTTTATCTCCTCTCCCGTCTCCGGTGAGATTATTATGCCTATGTCCTTTATATTCGCGTTTGCAATGCTCTCCATGACATAGAAAAGAATCGGCTTGTTGGCCACCGGGATTAGCTGTTTGGCGGAGGTATAGGTAAGGGGTCTAAGCCTGGTACCTTTTCCCCCGCTAAGTACCAGGGCCTTTAGTGCGCTCATTGTTGTTTAAGGTCGTCCTTGTCTGTCGTTATAGTAAGGTCTTGAACATTCCGTAAAATATTGTATCCTTCTATGAGATTGACGGATAAGAAAAATATGCCTGTCAAGCCGCTCAAACAAAAACAAGCAAAAGGGGAGTCTTCTCCAACGGGTGGAATGTAACATAAGCACTCTTATAAATCAATAACCCAAGGGCATACAACGTAGGACCGGGCTGGTATATGGCTACACCGAATGAAACTTTGTGGGAGATAACCCCACACACAAAAGCAAAGCATGAGATACTACGGGGATACCTGCAGGCATGGTTCCCCATATTGAATAGGTACCATGGTCGAATAATCTATATTGATGGGTTCTGCGGTCCGGGGAGGTATTTAGGCGGTGAACTTGGGTCTCCCATCATTGCTTTAGATGTGGCTATTACTCACCGAAGGGCCATGGAGGGAGAGCTGATTTTCTTATTCATCGATGAACGTAAAGACCGAATCACCCACTTACAGCAGGAATTAAATACAAGATCCATCCCAACCAACTTCAAGGTATTTCCTAAATGTGGAAGGTTCCAGGAAAAACTTGAGCAAGTTTTTAAATCCGCCGAAGAGAGTACTGGTCGCCTACCCCCCACCTTTATGTTTGTTGACCCGTTTGGTATTTCAGGAAGTCCATTCCCAACAATTGAACGTCTGCTAAGGCAAGAGGGATGCGAGGCTTTAATTACATTCATGGTCGGTCCAATAAACAGATGGCTGGAGCATCCGGAGGTGGGTGTTACCCGGCATATCGTCGAAGCTTTTGGAACTGAGAAATGTCTCGAAATTGCAAATAGCTCTAGTGACAGAATTATGGCCCTTCGAGCTTTATACCAGGAACAGCTGGAGAGTGTAACTAAATTTGTCCGGGATTTTGAGATACGTGATTGTGACAATCGTATATTGTATTACTTGTTTTTTGCGACAAACAACTCTCTAGGACATTGCAGGATGAAGGAAGCTATGTGGAAG
>JAZGAY010000282.1:0-10299 GCA_036475985.1 Candidatus Brocadiales bacterium | reverse complement strand
TCGCCTCCTACCATTATGAAACCCCCTCCGAAATCGCCGACATATTTCTTTATCGCATCCATCTGCTCCAGGCTCAATGCGGCGGCAGGGACATTGGAGAAGACGATACACTCATACTCCAGCATTTCATTTAAGGTCTCGGGTATAACGCTGACATCACCCATTTCCACTATAACTTCTTTTTGTTCCATAGCCTCAACCAGGAACGGCCTCTTACTTGGATCTCCGCGAACGTAGAGTATACGGGGCTTCCCGATTACGTTAACGGCGGCCTGTTTGTGGTTGTTGTCTTCGTTCGTATCTGCATCTGTTTTGACATCCAGGTCGGCACGGAATTCAACAAAGCCCTTTTCCTCTCTCTTGTAGGGCATCTCAAAGACGCTGAGTCCGGCAGGGAAGTCCATCTCCCACTTATTGAGTAGCTTCTCGCCTTCGGAAATGCTGATACTCCCTTCCACTGGAAAATCGTTCCTGTTTTCGACCGTTACCCTTATATCAAACATTTCTCCATAATTTGCGTCCTGGGGCACAAGCAGTTTCTTGATAAGCACCTCTTTTACCGTTGGCGGGGGTGGGAGTTCTACGGTATAGACCTGGGCATGTTTCTGCTCTATTACGGTAGATGCAAGAAGACTGCTGCCGAGGTTTTCATTGCCGTCTGTGAGGAGGATTATCCTCTTAATGCTGTCCTCTGGAAAGAGCCTGAGGGCAGAAAGCATGCCGCCGGCTATGTTGGTACGTGTGGTGTCCAGTTGCGGCTCTTCGTAGTTCATGTCCAGTCCATTGGCCACGGGCGAAGTGGCCTTTGCGTCCGAGGCAAAGACCACCATCCCGCGCCTTATTTCCTTGTCCAGTTTCTTATCAACCTCTTCGAGATAGTCGTTCACCCATTTCTTGTTCTCGTCGTTTATACTGTCCGAGACGTCGACGCTGAAGACCAGTGTAAGGTCACTGGGTTTTTTGTCCACCCGGTGGAGACCTGCCAGTGCCAGTATAAGCAGTGCGAATACAAGGCTTCGCAAGATGGTTGAGGCCACTAACCGCCATAGTGGCACCCTCCGGAACGCGAGAAATGAAAGACCCCAGATTATGGGAAGCAGGAACAGGAGTTTAAGGAATTCGGGCTGTTCAAATTGCAGGTCCATAACTTATGTTACCGCCGTTCGCGCCCTCATGCAATACAGAATCCACTCGGCAAGAAGCAGTAAGGCCACCGCGGCAAGGATGTAGCGGCCGAGGCCCTTCTTTTTCTCCTCAATATAGGTCGATGCCACCGCCCTTTTGAAGTCTATCTGACCTTGCCGTGAAGATGTCCCACCAATATCCGACTCCTCCACGTCGAACAGGTTCGCTACAAACCACGTCTCGTCCCCACCTCTCTTCAACACGTACGCACCGCTCTGGTGGGTCTCCGTGATTACGAGCTGGTTGCCGGCAGGGTCAATCTTTACTGTTTCCCCCTCAGGGGTTAGCAGGGTAATCTCATCTCCCTCCTGTTCGTCTTCCAGGTCTACAATAAACGGCTCGCCTGTCCTTATCTGATAGTTCTCCGCACCATGCGGGTCAAGCCATTGTATTATATTTAAGAGCATTATAAGTATTGGCATATTTTTGGCCTTTGAAAGATTAAAATCAGCCACGTCAAAGCCCAAGACCACTACCCTGTTGCCTTTAACGACTCCTGAGACCGCAAGTGGGAAATCCTCTTCCGTACCTACCGCCATTATGAAGGCCTTCAGGTCCTCGTTGGGCTCCAGGTGAAGGGCCTTGTACGCCCAGAGCTCCCCCATATAATCGAGGTGTCTGAGAATTGGGTTCTCACTGTCCCAGTCAATGAAGCTCGCGCCACGTGTCCAACCTCTTATTGGAAAAAAGCGATTCTCTTTCGGCGGGAAAACAAAAAGCGCGTTTGTGTCGGGATACTCCTGTGGGACATATTGATGAAATATCGCAATGTCATATTCTTTTGCCATGCCCGGCCTGTAGGAAACGGGAGGTATAACGGAGAACTTCATCAACTCGGTAGCACTTTCTATCTTCTTCATCTCTTCTACAAACAGAGGTTCATCTGCCACCACCAAGACGGTTAGCGTCTTCTTGTGCCTGATTATGGCATAGGCAGCGTTGTCGACACTGAGCGCGTCATCAGGCGTGAACTCTACCTTCAAAAGACCGGACCCTTTAATATCCTGAATCCTTATCGTCTTTTCCTCCCGGGGGTTTAATTCGATAATTTGCTCCGTTATGGGCTTTTCATCGAGATATGATTTGAGGATGACCGTACTTGGTCTGTCAGAGAAATTCTCCAGTGACACATAGGCCTCCCTTTCCCTGTACTCCTTAAACATATCTTGATACACGTCCAGACCGGTGATTGCGACGTTGTCTCTGGACGAACCCGCAAGGTTCACAAACCTGACGTCGCTGTCCATCTGGCCCGGACGCTCCACGTCCGTAAAGACGTGCAACGCTCCGTTGTCCAGATGCCCCAGCAGGGAAACCCCAAGACTAAGGGCCTCATTGAGATTGCTGCTGGTGTCGATGGGTTTAAGCCCCTCAACGAGTTTGCGCAACTCCGGCTTATTGCCTGACATCTCGTTCTCTATGTGGGGTCTCCTGTGCATGGTGATTATCTGCATGGTGTCACCAATACCCAGCTCGTCAACAAGCTTTAACGCCTCTTCCTGGGCCAATTCAAAACGCGTACGGCCGCCTTCACGTGTCTGCATACTTGCAGAGGTATCCATCAGGACGATTATTTCCCTTCCGATTATGCCACTGCTAAGGGACGGAAGATACGGACGGGTCAGGAAGAATACGAGGAGCAGAAGGGCTATAAGCTGCAGGAAAAAGAGCGCGTCCGATAGAAACGACCTTGACCGCAGAGTGTCCTGTCTAAGGCCCTTCCAGGGTATGAAGCTTGGCACAAAGATAGTCTTGTGTTTCTTCCGAAACAGATAGATGAGTACTAAAAGACCCGCTAAAGGGAGATAGGCCAGGGCAAGAGGGCTAAGAATCCCCATCAAGCATCACCTGACAAACCCCATCCTGGGAAATTCCTTCAGGATGAGGTCTTCTATTTCTATGTCCGTCCTTGCAAGCGTGTATGCCATTCTGTTCATCCTGCAGTAATCCCTGAGTTCCATGTTGTGCTGGTTGAGACGTTTGTAGTACCCTTTTTTAAGCGCGCCGGTAACCCTTACCACCTTGCGTTGTCGTGTCTCAACGTCAACGATTTCACCGCTCTTCAGATTCTTAAACGGGTCCAGCTCTTCCGCGCCCAGAACCTGGACTATCTTTATGTCGTAGTTCTTGAACCTCAGGATGTCGATAGCCTTTTTATATGCAAGCGGTGGAACCATAAAATCCGATATTATCATAACAGACCCGCCCCTACCCCTGTTTTCATATATGTATCTTGACAGAAAACCCTTGATGTCCGCCTCGCCGCCGGGTTTAATCCCGTCCACAAAGTCCTTTATCCTGAAGATTCCGTTTAGCCTCTGGAAGAATTGGGTCTGAATGACGGGGTTGGCGGCGCCTTCTTGTGAGAGGCTGTTGATGGCTGCCACCCTTACGCTATTCTGGCTGGAGAGGCCTATGTAGGCCAGGGCGAGGGCAATCTTTTTTGAGTACTCGAACTTCTTATCCACCTCGGGGTAAAGCATGGAGAGGCTTACATCAAGAAGTACATGAACCGAAAGCTCAACCTCTTCCTTAAACGTCTTTACAAGCAGTTTATCCAGCCTGCCGTAGAGATTCCAGTCTATATATCTAAAATCATCACCCGGATTATACTCCTGGTACTCGGCAAACTCCAGGCTTGTTCCTTTTTTGTTTACTGCCTCGTAGCCCCCTTTCCTCGTCGAAAGGTGGACTCTCTTAACGTCAATCTTCAGACATTCGAGTCTCCGAAGGAAGCCGGGCCTAAAAATATCCCTGAGCATATCGATTACACCTTAGACCTTAATTCATCCATCACCTTTTCAACAATCTCACGGGTTGTAATCTTATCCGCCTCCGCCTCAAAGTTGATAAGAATCCTGTGATTCAACGCTGCGACTACAACCCTGCCTACATCCTCGAAGCTGACGTTTATCCTGCTGTCCAGCAGGGCGGTCGCCTTGGCGGCAAGAACAATAGCCTGCCCGCCTCTTGGGCTTGTACCATAGCTTATGTACCGTCTCGTATACTCACGCAACTCGTCACTAATGATCTCTGTACTGTGATTATTCTCCGGCTGCGTGGCCATGACAATATTCACTATATAGTCCCGAACCTCGGATGATATTATTACGTCTCTGACCAGGCGGCGCATCTCCATCACCTTGTCCATGGCCTTCTCCATTGTAAACACCCGTTTGATGTCGTAGCTTTCACTTGTTGTGGTCTGGTCAAGTATGTTCTTGAGATGTTCGTAGCTCGGGTACTCTACGTTGAGCTTAAAAAAGAACCTGTCCATCTGGGCCTCCGGCAGGGGATAAGTGCCTTCCATCTCAATGGGGTTCTGCGTTGCAAGCACAAAGAATGGCTCCTCCAGCACGTTGGTCTTGCCCGCGACAGTAACCTGATGCTCGCCCATGGCCTCTAAAAGGGCTGACTGCGTCTTGGGTGTGGAACGGTTCACCTCGTCTGCCAGTATTATATTGGCAAAAATGGGGCCTTTCGCAAACTTGAACTCCTTTCTGCCGTCCTCCCTCTCAACCACCAGCTGTGTACCTATTATGTCAGCCGGCATAAGGTCCGGGGTAAACTGTATCCTCTTAAACTCAAAGCCAAGGGCCTTACTGAGAGATTTTACCAGTAACGTCTTGCCAAGGCCGGGTAGACCTTCGATAAGCACATGACCACCGCAGAAAAAGGCGATCAGGATGTTTCGTATCAGGTCTTCATTCCCGACAATAATCTTCCCTATCTCATCGGTCATGGCCTGGAAGTTCTTACCAAAGGCCTTTACTTCAGCCGTCGTGTCGGCTGCCCTGTTCATCCTTGTAGTTGTGGTTCGTACTCCCATTCCGTCACTCGTTATCCGTATAGATGTTTTTTATAATCGACTCGTACTCCACGGGGATGTGCATATTCGCTATGGCATCGTCTTCGGCCTGTTCGTCGCTCAAGGTGGCATCACGGTCTACCCCTACGGTGGGGGCGTGCTTCTTGAACACCTCCCGCCTCTCTATCATCTCGGTTCCTGCAGACTCTACATCCCGGTCCTCGCCGGACTCCACAGTATCCCCTTTTATCCGCAACTCGTAGACCCTGCCGGGAGGGACATCCATATCTTCTTGTTTGTCCGAGTAAAGAACGGTTCCGGGCTGGCTCCCACCGGACTTGCCTCCCCACATATTCTGTCCGGTCGGTGCTTCCTCTCCGCCACCACCATCCCCCCTGTCTCCGGAGGGAATGGCGCCTGGCTTTGTGCCTGGAGCTTCACCCCCGGCCTTTTGCCCCGCTCTCTCACCTGGCTGCGGAGACAACTCTGCCTGCCCTTTGTCATCGCGTCGCTGCATATCTTTTTCACGTCCCAATTCCTGTCCAGGTCCCTTCCTGGCCCCTTGCTGCTCGGTGGTGCCGCCACGTTGCTGCCCGCTGCCGGGTTGACGCTGCTCAGAACGTGCGCGCGCTATCCTGTCCAACCTCTTAATGTCGTAGGAGATATTCTTGGCGGTACGACGTATCTCTTTCCTTAGCTGATGCATAGCCACAGACTTCTCTGCCGATCCATCCGGACCCAGGCCTCCCCTTTGACCGGTCGCCATACCCCCTCTTTGCCCCCCTGATTTTCCGGCATCGCCGCCTGAGCTGCCCGTCTCCGGGGAGTGTTTTCTGCGTTGGACCGATGCCATTCGAGGACCTCCCGTCTCCTGTCCCTTGCCACCTGCTTGACCCTGACCGGCACCCCCGCCACCCTTTGAACCGGCACCGGAACCGGAACCGGAACCGGAGTCACTGGTCGCAAGCCCTTTAGATTCACCGGCACCGCCCTTTCCCCCGTCACCCGGCTGCTTGCCTGCGCCCTTGGCTCCCCCTCCCGCACCACCAGGCTCCTTCCCCGACTTCTGGGCCGTCTTTGCGCCACCTGATTGGGAGCCCTGTTCTTTACCGCCTTTACCCTTACCTGCGCCCCCACTGGAGCCGGAACCTCCAGAGGCCGTCTGCTTTCCCTTTGATTTGCCTGCACCTCCTGCTTGAGACCCTGTATCGGGTTGCTTGCCTGCACCTGCCTGAGACCCCGCATCGGGTTGCTTGCCTGCACCCTTACCGCTCTTTCCTGCCCCACCCTCTTTCCCAGAGGCCTGGGCCATCTTTTTATCCCCCGACTTGGATGCATCGCTGCCGCCGCTTCCAGACATTCCACGGCTGTCTTTGCTCCCACTACGGTCTCCTGCCTCCTGACCTTCCCTGCCGGGCATATTATCAGGCTGCTCTCCAGCGCTGGCGACCTTTTTAGAGCCCTCTTTTTCTCCGCCGCCACCTTTTCCAGCCTTTTTCTCACCACTCGCGCCCTTGCCCTCGGACTCTCCAGCACTGGCAACCTTTTTAGAGCCCTCTTTCTCCCCGCCACCACCTTTTCCCGCCTTTTTCTCGCCACGGCCGCCCTTGCCGCCAGACTCCTGGCCCTTGGAGAGCTTCTGTTTGTCCTCTGACATGCCGCCCTTTGAGGCTACACCCCCTTTAGCGTCGTCCCCGGAGCCCTCGCCTCCACGACTACCGCCACTGCCCTCCTTTTGCCCATTATCCTGCCCCTTGTCCCGCCCCTTTGCCGCCAGCTTATCGCCTGCCCCTTTACCCTTGCCGCCAGCTTCTGTGCCACCGGTCTTGGCCTTCGAACCATCACCAGCACCCTTTTTGCCCGAACCCTTTCCGGCAACAGAGTCTTTCTGAGAGCCTTCTTGTGTTCCACTGCCACCCTTAGACTTACCACCTTGTTCGGTCCCGGCACCTCCCTGGCCGGCCCCGTCTTTCTTTTTGCCCCTTGCACCGGGGGCCTGGGCCACGGATTTACCCCCTGTTCTGGAAGAACCACCCGTTTTTTGCTGCGCACCGCTCTTCTGCTCACCCGCGCCACCTTTACTCTGGGCGGTACGCTGACCCCCCTGAGAACCCTTTGTGTCTCCTGGTTGGGCAACCTTCTTTTGCGAGGCTCCTGCGGACTGACCCTCTTGCTCTGAACCACCACCTCCCCCGCCCGCACCCTTCTTATCCTTACCGCCTTCGCCTCCTTTCTGCTGCTGCTCTTTGGGCGGGTTAATGTTTATAGAGGGCATCGGCAACCCGGGGACCTTCAGCTTATCCCTGGCCTTCGAGGCGAGGGACTGAGACTTCGGTTTAGAGCCTTCGGAATCCTTCTGTTCGGATTCTTTGTCCTCTTTTGACGAACCGTCCCTGGCAAGCTTACTCTCTTGCTCGCCCTGAGAACCACCCCCGGTACCGTCACGATCCCGTTTTTCATTTTCCTGTCCGGACCTATCCCCCCCCTTCGCTCCACCACTTCCGGTGCCAGAGGTGCCGGAGGATGCCGTCTTTTGTTCTTGTCCCTGCTGTTTGCCACTACTACCCTCTCCGCCTTCCATGCCAGACGAGGAGGTGGGTGCTCCCTGTCCCTGGCCCGACGGCCCGGCATCCGCGGTAGTGTCCTGTGACCCAGAAGACCCTGCGTCGCCCTGCGCCCCTGTAGTCTGGGACGACCCTCCTCCCTCCTGCTGTTGTTCCTTGGAGGAGGAATCCTGCTGACTGTCTTCGGAACCTTTTTTCCCCTGTCCCGAACTGCCGGAACTCGGTAGCCCCGGAATGGGCAGCGGGGGCTGTTGCTGCTGCGCATCCGATGGAGGAGGCATCAACTTTGCCAGCAGTGAGGAGATGGAACTCATCTCCTTTTTTATCTCTTTTCTGGTCGCTTGCTGTTTTGCGCTTTCCGCCCTCTTCGCTGCGTCCTTGGAGATGCCACTGTCGGGCCTGCGAGCGATCTTCATGGCCTTCTCGGCCTCTTTTTGTTCCTTTTTCTGCTCTTCAACCTTCTTTTCTTCAACGGCCGACATAATGTCGGTATGCTCCTCGTCTGCCTGGGCCTCTACTATTTCATACTCATACGCAGTGATGCTTAACAGTCTGTGGGATCCGGACTCCTTAAAGGCCGTCAACATCCTCTCTCTATGGAAATCGGGGAGCAGCAACAGTACCAGTGGCAATGCTATCACCAGCGGGATGAGTATCCAGAGTGTTTTCGGCAGTCTATGCGGCATGGCCCTTTTAAGGCGTTCATCGCTGAGCCGCTTCGTGACATCGCCTATAAGTACGCCAGAAAATCTTGGCGGGTTTGGATTCTTGGCACAATCAAGCGCAGTTATCAGACTCGCTTTAAGGTCCAGGCGCTTGTCGATAAAGTATGCCGTGCGGGTCAGGCTAATACAACTGGAGTGAAGCCCCCACAGCGCCATGCACAGATAAACAAAGAAAGGCAAGAGGAACAATAAATAGAAATGAAATCCCCCGCCAAGAAACTTCCCAATGATAACTGCCGTCAAGGCAAGGGCAAGGGCTACCACCAGGATGTTGATGACAGACCTCTCCAGGCAAAAAATATTGTACCTTCGTTTGGCCTTGTCTAGTTGTAAATAAAGTTTTAGCTTATCGACACCCGGCATCAAAACTCCTTATTACTCATAATGGTCAGGGACCCATGTCTTCTCTTCGTACACTTCCCAGTATCCGGAGGGCACCAACCTTTCCTCATAATGACCCTCAACTCTGCGGTCCCCTTCCACCTTTTCCTCCACCCATACACGTTCTTTTTTTGATGTATCCACCCACCTTTTTTTTATCTCGTATTCGTAATGCCCTTCGATAAAACTCTTTCCTGCGGAGGCCGTTGCCTTATCGGTGTCCCCTTTTTCCTGCGCCTCGCGTCCCTCCAGCAGTTGTTCTTCCAGCTCCTTTGTCTCCTGTTTAATCCTCTTCTTTTCGAGCCGGTCTTCCACAACGGCACCACCGAGTGCGCCTATACCCGCCCCGATTAACGCACCAAGGCCCGGATTCCCCAGCGCCATACCGATTCCCGCACCAATCCCCGCACCCCCCGCTGCGCCTACCCCGGTGCTATGATGGGCCGAAAGACAGCCTGAAGAGAAAACGGCAAGCAACAAACACGTAGCAAGCAATAAATCCTTCATAAATAACCCCTTTACATAATAAACAGGGGTATCGGCCCACCTCTGAAATCCTGTTATAAAAGACTGTTACACACTTAAAAATAGTATCACAATGTTTGTGTTTGTGTCAAACCTTTTAAGATTGTCCACTCCCTTCATATATCTTTATATATCGGGTTGGATAAGTACTTCCCGGGCACAGGTTAGTTTATGCGCTTCATCGCAAAAAATTTCAGGGCACTTTTAGTCACTTCAACGCTAGATTTGCAGGCAATTTGCCGTGACAGTGTTGCTAAACCGTTCAAGATGTCACGTATGACC
Source organism: Candidatus Brocadiales bacterium (assembly GCA_036475985.1). GTDB lineage: Bacteria > Planctomycetota > Brocadiia > Brocadiales > Bathyanammoxibiaceae > Bathyanammoxibius. The sequence continues at coordinate 829 of JAZGAY010000282.1, read as the reverse complement.
GCATCATTCTATATAACAGGCAGAATGCAGGCTGTATGCAGGATGTTATTCAAACGGTGAACTAAAGAAGGATTCACGAAAGATAAAGAAACGGCTTTCCCGGGGAAAGGACGTCTACATATATTTTAACAATGACGCGCGCGGCTGGGCAGTAAAGAACGCGTTGGATCTCTGCGAATTTATCCAGGTTATTATCAGGGTTTGGAGGGGAGGTCCATCTTCCGGCCGGTATCGCCACGTTTGCCGGCAGGCAGGTCGGTGCGGTCAACGTGACGTATACCAAAGAGCTTCTTTATTGTCTCAACGTATCGGTGTCCACCACCGTTCTTGGCCTCCTGTTTGCCCACCCTTGCAGGCTCGTGCAGGAGTTTATTAAGGGTCCTCTCCATCGTGTAGACAACCTCCCGCCATCGCTCGTCGTCCATGTCTCCAAGTTTGGTCCTCAGCCTGTTCAGCTCCTCTTTGCCAACCGCATGGAAGTGCTCCCTGAGGTTTGCGATGGCGGGGCCTATCTTCATCTCCTCCAGCCAGGCCATGAACCGGTCCACTTCTTCTTCTACCATCGCGGCACACTTCTCCATCTCTTTCTCCCTGTCATCGACGTTCTTCTCCACCACGGTGTGGAGGTCATCGATATTGTACAGGTAGACGTTATCCAGCCTTCCGACCTCGGGGTTTATGTCCCTCGGCACGGCAATATCGACAAGGAACATCGGGTTTCCCTTGCGCAACGTCATGGCCTCCGCAACATGGTCGGGATGAAGCACATAGTGTGGTGCAGCCGTAGAGCTTATTATTATGTCCGCCTTACCCAATTCCTTCGTCAGGT
>JAZGAY010000281.1:0-5091 GCA_036475985.1 Candidatus Brocadiales bacterium | reverse complement strand
CACCACGGCACCGTCGGTGAAATATACAGTATCGCTGCCCTTGAAGTAGTACCTGACCTCATCGGCGGTCTGACCCCGGTTTTCTATAAAGAAGGCGGTGAGGTTGCCCAGTTGTTTTACGACCTCTGCTTTATCGGCCTCTTTAAGGTTCTGTGGCTGATTGGCCTCGGATTCCTGGACCGTATAGGCAGGGTAGAAGAGAGTAATCAATACGACAGACAGGATCGCAAACAAGATTGATGAGGCGCTTCTCATAATCACTTCCCCTTTTATAATGGTCCTTACCAATAGAGACGTAGCCGAAGTCTTCGTAGGGACAAATCGTAGCCGAGGCAGACCCGCCTCTGGCGGGCCTTCAGGTCTGTCCGCCTATAACCTTTTCGGACAGGTTTGAAAACCTGTCCCTACGTTTTTATACAACCGGGTAGGTCATTGTCACACTATGACATCACGATGTGTAACGAACAAAAGACTTTTTACCGGAGATATTCCCCTTTCAAGATTTTGTCAGGCCCCCAAAAAAATCTTCCTGCCAAAAAAACAGGAGCTTATGCGGGAATTATCATCAGGTGCCGGACTTAAGCTCTTAAAACAGGAAGAATACCTTTATTCTACTAAATGTCAAGGGGGGAATATTGGTTTCTTGTTCGTTTCCGGGTGCGTCCCGACGCACCGTTGCAGAAATGGGCACGACGCAGGGCTGAAGCCCTGCGGCACCCTCTTCAAGTGCCTTTGGTAGACACTGAGGTTCTCGCCCAATCCGCCTTAGGCAGAGGCGAGTCTTTGATATGGTCGTTGATTTGGATGTAGGGACAGGTTTTTAAATCATGCCATAGGCAGACCTGCCATTTTATGGGCGGGCCTGTCCGCAACCGGACAGACCTGAAGGCCCGCCAGAGGCGGGTCTGCCTCGGGTACGATCTGTCCCTACGTGTTTGTTGATTTCAGGGGTTTAATTCCCGTCAATGTTGCCTGTGACCCTCCCGCCCAATCTATCCGTTTACATTCAATTTGGAATGATGTATAATCCGCCCACTATGAAGTACTTGTACGGTTAATTTCTAAAGGGGGGCCATTAAGATGATGGCAGATTTCAGGGTCGTACCTATCGGTACGGGTTCAAGCAGCCTGAGTGCTCAACTTGCAGAGGTTATGGACGTGGTGCAGGGCAGCGGTGTCAGCTATAAGATCAACGACATGCGGACGGTCGTTGAGGGTGACTGGGACACTGTTATGGGCCTCATAAAGAGGTGTCATGACAAGGTAATGGAGAGCTCCGAGAGGGTATCTACTATAATTACTATCGATGACCGGAAGGGCAGGACAATACACATTGGAGAAAAAGTTGCTTCCATAGAGAGCGCGCTGGGAAAGCCGCTCTCGAAGTGACGGGGCCTGATGAAGGAAGACACGGACGTAGACATAGATATCGTCAGAGAAATCTCCAGGATTGAGGAAGAGGCCGAGAGGTTGGTAGAGGGCGCCAGAGAGAGGGCCAGGGCCCTTGGGGCCGGTCTGGAAGATAAGCTTGCGCCACTCAGGTTGGAGCACAAGAAGGAATTCGAGAAAGAGGCACAGGAACTGAGACGCCGCCTTGAGGAAGAACTAAAGCGGGAAGAGTCTCGGCTCAAGGAGGCCTTTGAGGACGAGCAGTCCTTCGTCCTGCAAAGAGAGAGAGAACGGGCCGATGAGGTAGTATCGTTCCTAATAAACAGGATACGCGAGTTTTGAGAGATGGCTATAGATAGGGTCAAAAGGGTCACCTTGCTGGTCCCGGCCTATAACGGCAGGCCCCTTGTATCCAGACTTTACCAACTCAGTGTCTTGCACGTCATAGACGTCTTTTCCAGTATCCCCGCCGCACGAACCGTCCTGAGAAAGTATGGCGTAATCACACACAACGGCGGTGAAGAGACCCGCAGGCTTGAGTTTATTGTCTCTACTCTGGCACCGTCTCTGATACAGGAAAGGTCCTTTCTCGACGGCATTTTCCCCGTATCGGTACAGGTCAAAAAGAAGGAACTGGCGGACATCGTCTCGTCTTTCCAAACGGCCCGTGTTTATGATGATTGTAAGACCCTTCATGACGAGCAGGCGTTGGTTGAGACAGAACTCAAGGATATCCGGCGGGAGAGAGGCGTCCTGAGGAAGCTCTACGGGTTACCGTGGAGGTTGTCGGAAATAAAGGCTGTGGGCAGGGTGGTGGTAAGGCTCGGTCTCTTTACCGGGGAAAACTGGCAAAGGTTTACCCGCGACCGGAAGGCCGGAGAATTGTTTGCCTGGCAGGATGTCACTCCTGCTGAGAGTAGTAGGCAGAAAAGGGTCCTGGTGGCTTATCTCTCAGAGGATGAGAGTGAGGCGGCGACATTAGCGACCTCTTATGGATTTCAAGAACTAAGCATCCCCGATCATACGTGTAGGGCCGAAGAGTGGGCCACCGAGTTGGAGCTAAAGGAACGTGTACTGCTTGAGAGGCAGGAGAGGGTGCGGGCCGACCTCCTCAATCTGGCGAAACTGCACTACCAGAGGGCCGTGGCGCATCTTGGATATCATGAGAGTGAGAGGGAAAGGGAGAACATCGAGGCAAATTTCGCCAGGTCTAAGAAGCTCCTGTTGATAACCGGATATATACGGGTGAGGGACGTCCATGTACTTGAGGACATGCTCAAGGCCGAGTTCCCTCAATATGCAACCACCTACAAAGACCCGTCGCCGAAGGAGAACGTACCCGTATCGCTTACGCTAAACGCCCTGTTCCGGCCTGTACAACTGCTGACCAAAATGTTCGGACTGCCGAATTATTTCACCTTCGACCCCACGCCCTTCATCGTCCTCAATTTCCTGTTGTTCTTTGGAATCTGTTTTAGCGACGTCATATACGGAATGATGCTGATGGGGATTTCTTATTATATGATGAGGCGGTACAGGGTTAACGAGGGACTTTGGGACTTCTTTCGCCTGTTTTTCTACGCGGGGGTGACCACCACTGTCTGCGGCGCCTTGACGGGAGGATGGGCGGGGGACCTCTACAAGCCCGAGTACCTGGGGCCGGGTAATCCTTTATTATATTTGAAAGAGAAGCTGAGTATATTTGACCCGCTTGATAACATCCTGGTTGCATTGGTGCTCGTACTGGGACTAGGAATTGTTAATCAGTTCTACGCCCTGAGTCTCAGGATGTATCGCGAGTGCAGGATGGGCAGGCCTCTGGATGCGCTGCTGGACGGCGGGTTGTGGCTCGTATTCCTGTCCGGTCTGGTCATACTGATAGGTCATGTCTTTATCCCAATGCCCGCAGGGGCGGTGAGTACAGGGAAGGCCATGGCTCTATTCGGCACCGTAGGCCTGGTACTTTCCCAGGGCAGGAACGAGAAGGGGCTGCCGGCCAAACTGATTACGGGCCTGGTCAGCATCTACGGGATTATGGGTACGTACGGTTCTACCACATTCATAAGCGACATTCTGTCATATTCAAGGCTGCTGGCGCTGGGACTCACCACGAGTATCATTGCGATGTCTTTTAACATCATAGCCGCGTTGCTGGGTTCTGCGGGGACCGTATTCTTCGTACTGGCGTTGATTATAGGCCATGTACTGAACTTTGCCATATGCATAATAGGTTCTTTTGTGCATCCGGCCAGGCTTATAATGCTGGAATTTTTCAGCAGATTTTACGAGGCCGGGGCAGTCCGTTTCAGGCCCTTCGGCTTCCAATCGGAAAGGGTGCAAATAGTAGAGTAAAAAGGGGTCTAAACCTATGGAACAATTTCTGAATATTTATTTTTTAGAGACGGGTCTGGGTTGGGCGGTAGTGGGTGCGATGCTGGCGGTAATGTTTGGGAGTATCGGCTCTGCGAATGGCATTCGCACTGCGGTCACCCAGGCGGCCGGCGTACTCTCAGAGAAGCCCGAGCTCTTCGGCAAGCTCCTTGTGCTAATGGCCATGCCGGGGACGCAGGGTTTTTACGGTTTCATCTGTGCCATCACTATCGCCATGAGGATAGGGCTTATTGAGAGCACAATCAACGTGACCCCGATAGTGGGTATGGGGCTCTTCTTTACGGGTCTGACCATGGGAGTGGTCCTATGGAAGAGCGCCATGTGGCAGGGAGAGGCCGCCGCAGCGGCCATAAACCTGACGGCCAAGAGGCCGGAAGAAGGGGGCAGGGCCATTCTAATGCCTGCCCTGGTAGAGACGTATGCCGTGGTTGCCCTGCTTGCGGCCATTCTCATGATAATGTGGCTCACCGAGCCGGAAGGCCTTGTCTTTGTCACCCCGGGGACCGTTCCCCACTAAACCGATGACATTGGAAAGAATAAATGCCCGGTTGTTGGAGGACGCTCGCAAAGAGGCCGAAGGGCTGACTCAGGCCGCTGAGAGCGGCCTTGAAATGAAGCTTAACCGGGAAGAACTGTCATTGAAGGAAGGGGTTGAAAAGGGGCTCCATGCCCTACGAAAGGAAGTACGGGAGAAAAACGAAAAAACCCTGTCTCTTCTCAGATCCAACTACAAGAAACAGATTCTGGAACGAAAGAACAGCATAATTGACCGGGTTTTCGAGGAGGCCATCGACGGCATAGTATCCCTTGAGAGACAGGAATATCTGGCACTGCTCGAGGAGTGGCTGGAGAGGTTGAAGGTGGAAGAAAAGGCCGAACTGATGCTCTCCAACAAGGACCTCAGGGGCGTCGGTCCGGAGCTGGTAAGAAAGGCGAACGACTCGCGCACAGAGGACATCTTCTCTCTTGCGACTTCGGCCGTGAACATAAGGGGTGGTTTTATCCTGAGGACGAAGGGTTACGAGATCGACCGGAGCCTTGAGTGCATAATCAGTCATCTGCGCGAGGAACCGCTCTCTGACGTGGCTGAAAAACTTTTTGGCAAATAACGCAAGATCCCTTGACCCGCGCGGTTCACGGGAATCGCTCTTTTGACTGGGCCACAGATACGCAGACCTAAAAATTCTTGCCGGGGACAGGGCTGTTTTTAAGGGACCGCCACTCACTGGTGGTATAAAAGAGAAGAAATGGACCCTCAACAGTGGTGTTTTGTATCTGGAAAGGTAAGCGCGCTTGAAGCTACGCTCCTTA
>JAZGAY010000280.1:0-2869 GCA_036475985.1 Candidatus Brocadiales bacterium | reverse complement strand
AATAGTATGTTGTGGAGAGGTGTCTAATGATTTAAGAATTTGTGGTATTTTGGGTTGCAACAGACATCGGCGTTTCGCGAGAGTGGACCTTTCCACTCTTTTATTTTGCCCTTTGGGAGGTGAAAAGTGGACGGAGAAGAGCTTCTTAGACTTGTAGAGACCCTACGCAAGGATAAGGATATAGACAGGGAAATCGTATTCCAAGGCATAGAGGCCGCCCTAATGTCAGCTGCGAGGAAGCATTTCGCCCACAGGGAAGGTATCACTATCGAAATTGACAGGGCAACCGGGGAACTCGTTGCCAAAGAAGGAGATAGAATAATCGACCCCTCTGAACTTGGACGAATCAGCGCCCAGACCGCCAAGCAGGTCATGATCCAAAAGATAAGAGAGGCGGAGCGTAATGCCATTTACGAGGAGTTCGTACACAGAAAGGGCACTATCGTCACAGGTAACGTCCAGCGCTTTGAGGGCCCCAACATTGTAGCAAACTTGGGGAAGGTGGAGGCCCTGCTGCCGAAATCGGAGCAGATTGCAGATGAGGTATATCACCCCGGTGACAGGGTGCGTGCGTTGCTCCTCGACGTAAAGAAGGTGACACAGAGGGTAAAGGTGGTACTCTCGAGAAGTCATCCGGACTTCGTAAAGAAACTATTCGAGCTCGAGGTACCGGAGATATCAGAAAAGGTAATCCAAATCAAGGCAATGGCAAGAGAGGCAGGCTACAGGACTAAGATCGCCGTCCAGTCGCTGGACCCGCATGTGGACTGTGTGGGTGCTTGTGTGGGAGTTCGTGGCTCAAGAATCAAGAACATAGTAGACGAACTGGTCGGTGAAAAGATAGACATTATCCGCTGGGATGAGGCACCCGAGGTATTAATACCCAATACCCTCAAACCCGCAGAAATTGTCGGTATTATGTTGTCTCCGGAGACGCACCAGGCAACCGTGGTCGTCCCTAACGACCAACTCTCCCTGGCTATTGGGAAGAGAGGACAAAATGTTCGACTGGCCTCCAAACTTACCTCCTGGGACATAGACATACTTACCGAGGAAGAACTATCGAAAAAGGAACTCGAGACCGAGGGAGACAGTACGTCAGGCCAGACACCTTCAGGAAATGACCAGGAGGAGCTTGCCGCCTCTACCCCGGACAACGATTGAGGCTTAAAGTCGAGAGGGTGATGTAAATGCCGGAAAAATTCAGGATAAGCACATTGGCGAAAGAGCTTGGCGTAAAGAGCGGCTCTATTTTGGAGAAATGCAAGGAGCACGGGCTCGGCCATCTTACACACCATGCCAATACAATCGACGCCAAGGAGGCCTCTCTTATACGCAGGCTTTTTGAACCCTCCGTCCGGCCCGCTAAAACCGCAGAAGCAAAAAAGGCGGTTGTAACTGCGCCCAAACCTAAGAAGGCCCCTAGACCTGCGGCGCACAAGACGCCCACAAAGCAACCCGTAACACCTGCCGCGCAGGAAACAAAGGACAAGGGGAAGGCTGCCACTTTACCACCCAAGGGGAAGACAGACGTTAAGGGTACCCAGGCTACCGACACTAGAAGCATTTCAAAACTTATCCGTCCGCCTAAATTTATAGAGGTACGTAGGCGTCCTCCCTTCAGAAAGCCCTCAAGACCGGGATTTAGGGGCAGAAAAGGCCCGTGGAAGAAGGTGGCCAGATCGTCGAGAGAGGTCGCAGCCGTAGCAAGGCCCATAGCGGAAGGACTCAAGATTTCCCTCGAATCGCCGATCACCGTTAAAGAACTCTCCGCCAAACTGGGCATAAAAGCAAGCAACATCATCATGAAGCTCCTGATGGAACACAACGTTCGTGCAACAATGAATCAAGCGCTTGATGACGATGTTGTTCAGGTATTGGGCATGGAGTACGGCGCAGACATTGAATTGAAGAAAGCACCGGAGGCGGGGCAGGAAATAGAAAGGGAATTTGCGGAACGCCCAAGCAGGCCTGAAGACCTTGTGCCTAGGCCACCCATCGTCACCTTTTTGGGGCACGTGGACCATGGAAAGACCTCGTTACTCGATGCCATAAGACAGGCTAACGTTGCAGGCCGTGAAGCAGGCGGTATCACACAACACATAGGTGCCTACCACGTAGAGACCAATGGCCGGACGGTAACCTTTCTTGACACGCCCGGTCACGAGGCGTTTACGGCAATGCGCGCCAGGGGCTCTCAGACCACCGATGTCGCCGTGCTGGTAGTAGCCGCCGACGATGGTGTCATGCCTCAGACGCAAGAAGCCATTAACCATGCGCGTGCCGCTAACGTACCCATTGTCGTCGCCGTTAACAAGATAGACAAACCCGACGCCAATCCCATGAAGGTAAAGCAGCAGTTGGCAAAACTTGACTTAACACCAGAAGAATGGGGTGGAAAGACGGGGTTTGTGGAAACGTCTGCTACCAACGGGACAGGGCTCGACGAACTGCTTGAGAGGCTCCTGCTTGAGGCGGAGCTCCTTGAACTCAAGGCTAATCCAAAAAATCCCGCACGGGGTGTAGTCTTGGAGGCACAATTGCACGAAGGCAGGGGCGTTGTGGCTAAAGTAATTGTTCGCGACGGCACCTTACACCTCGGAGACGTAATCCTCTGCGGCCAGGCCTTTGGAAAAGCCCGTGCCATGTACGATGATAATGGAAAAGCAATCAAGCATGCGGGGCCTTCACTACCCATTTCAGTCTCTGACCTCTCTGTCGTACCTTCAGCGGGAGATAAGTTTTACGCCATAAACGACATTCAAAAGGCCAGACAGATAGCAGCCAAGAGGCAAGAGAGCCTCCGCGAGGCGGGGCTCCAGGCCCGCGAACACGTAACCCTGGAGAACCTGTATACTAATATTGAACG